>JBDUAY010000271.1:0-7973 GCA_040004415.1 Bacteroidota bacterium
TGCAAGCATCCCGTGACAACTTTAGTTTGGAGGTAGCTTGAGATTACGCACGCAGCTTTGGTAGAGGCATATCTGAAATTTTCACTGGCAGCTTTCTGTCCATGTCCACGGGATTCTTGCAGAAAGACAGTAGGGAGGGTCTCAGTTTCTTTTATCAGATCTTTTATTGGCGATTAAACCCTGATTGAAGCATTCCTTAATCCTGCTGTGCGGCTATTTAACATAAAAATTATGTTATAAGAATTTCGGCTTCCTTCTTCGTTTTTGCCTGTAAGGATTCAAAAGCATTATGGCTGTTTAGGCTTTTTGAATCCTTACAGGCAAAAACAATATATTATTCCCGAAATTTTTATAACAGTATATTATGTTACTTAGCTACGGGGCTGTGGAGGCGGGGTTGTAAATTTCAAAACACAAACCCGCCGCAGATGGCAGAGCAGGCTTTGAGCGCAAAGAAAACGCTAAAGCCGTGTGAGCCGATAGGCGAACTCGTAGATGCACTAAATAACTGTACCATATTTAAGATCGAGGGCATATTCCGTTAGGGACAATTCAATTTATTGAGTTGTTTCCTGAAAGGGGTATGCCGAGTTCTGTTTTAAATACAGCCAAAGGGAATTATTAACCTCCTTTATTAATCCAATCCATGCGTTTACATTTATATCTTCATATAAGTTTGCGCAGCCTAATACTATCTGCCCTTTGTCCTTGCTTGTTTTTAAGCGCTGAAACGATATCGTTTTTTTATCTTTAAACAACTGCAATGCAGCTTTTGAAAAATCTAGCGGCCAATGAGCAAAAATATTTCTTTGAGCAACAATTTTTTCAATTTGCCCTATCAACATATCAATGTCAGGCTTACTATTTTCTGTTTTTTTAGACAATACAAATTCTAATAAGCCTGATTTCTTCCCAAGGCCTACGCAGGGGGACAAGACGGTCATAATAAGCTCTTCCTGCTTTATCGTATCCTCTGTAAAATATTTTGAAATTATTAAATCGATCATAGCTTCCATCTCTGTAGCTAGTTGAATTATTCTACCACGACTTGCATAAGCAGATTCTAGCAAAGCTTCTTGTTCATTCATAATTCAGGTTTATGGACACTGAATATACGAACTGTCATATTCACTTTAGTGCAGCCCAGCCGTTTTCTTTGCTGGTTCAAAGCCCTGCTGTGCGGCTATTTAACATAATATAAATTATAAGAAATATTATGTTTAGTAAAAAAGCAGCGAATGTTAAACTCCAGACTTGTAAAATTGATTATACAAAAAACAACCAATCGTCACAGTATTACCATTGGTGCGAAGCGCAATACGGCTTTGTCTACAATAAGCTTAAACAATTTCTTTTCGATTTGGGATACCGATTTAAGTTCCAAAGGCGTATCAACAACTTTTAATTGTTGATACGCCTTTCTGAATTTTAGCTGAAAATCGGCCGGGCAACGTGTAAGCTGGGCAATAAAAAGTTTCTCCAAAACAACTACCATCCCATAATTTTTTCAAATTCGATGGAGGTTACTGTATCACCAGGAAAGCTATTTTTAATTAAAAGGGAATCGAAATATTTAGTTACCTCTTCGTTATCAATAACCTTAATTATTTTAGCAACTTCAAGGTCTGACCAATTTCCCCGCTGCTTTTTCACAGCAAAATAATCAGTTCTCATTCCAATCTTTGCTGCTATATAATCATTCCTATATCCTGATTTTCTTATCAACTGTGTAATTTGCTTTTTCAGCAACATATAATTTTCGACAACTTCCAGCATTATTACTATTTTAAATGTAATTTTTGATATCTATAATGTGAATTTACGTTATATTTTCTATCGATTCAAAAAATAAATACCATTAAAAATAGTCTCAAATCTCATGCAAATTGGTGGATTCGACTACGTTTTACGCATCTCAATTCTCCACCAAAATCACCGGCAATTCGCCTACCGTCAGCGCTGCGGATCCATTTAAATTTTTTACCGTTTTTGTCGATCCGAGAGCATTTTTATCAGCCAAATAAATTTCTGTAATAAATTGATTATTATTTTCTTGTAACTTACATATAAAATTTTTAATAACCACACCGCTCGTCGTTGGGCTAAACAAAACCCAAGCTTTTTTAGCTGGATTTTGACGATTTTTTAGCCGGTAAATCCATACCGGGCCAGACTCAGATACAATTGAATCCGGCACATAATTTCCCAACCGCTCAACAACGGTTGACCAATAATACCAGGCTGGATAAATAACATGGTTCGCCGGTCCGCCAATCATGCCGCTGGTTGCATAAACGCCCGCAGCATTTTCATCATTGGTGGCATTGCGCATCATAAACTGGTTGTACCCGTCGAAGCCTGCCATAAAAGCTGCAAACAAAGATCGTATCACCATAATTCCTTGTGATTGCGCTTCATCATACCCCGGCAATACAGGTGTTTTTTGCCAGGAATGCTGGTTTCTGTCGTAGCCATTCTCACCCAAAATCAATGGAATGCCGGGCAGTAAACGATCATGAAAAGCCCGCACTTTCGACAGCTTTTCACGCAAATGATCTTCTTCCGGGCTAATGCCTTTTGTTGGCGGCGCCAGGTTATTCTTTGCATCATTGCTATAATAATGGTACTGCACGCCCCCTTGCCATATAAATTTTTTATCTGCCCGCAATTGACGGCATAGAAAATAAAGGGTCCGCACACGATCTGTATCCAGTTGCACCATCCCGCTGGTAATTAACCTGCAACTGCTGTCTGCTTTATTCAATCCGCGTTGCGCGCCCAAACGGCCTTCGTGCCCATCATAGTCTGCAGATGACACAGCGAAATAATCCACCGGCGTCCAGTAATATTTCGTCCAGTAACCATCTTCTTCATTACCATTTTCGAAACGGTTAAAAAGACCCAGCCCGCTAACTTTTCTAACGTCACTTACATCAATCAAACCTGTATCAATTTTTGTTTTTCCAAACACAGCGGCCAGGTTCCAGAATGTTTTCGCATGGCGTCCATACGATAACGGATCTTCTGTATCCATACCAGGATTGGTAACTGGTTTATCTTTTTCATTAAAACCTTTTTGGGCCAGGTATTTGGGCATTCCACGCACACTCATCCACAGATTATTGCCCATCTTATGCAGGCTGTCAACATAATACTGTAATTGCTGCTGTTGCGGCTGGTTAAAATAATTGAGTGATAATTTATTTTTCGGGTATGCATTAACGGTATCGGTATCATACCAGTCCATCATCTGGTACAAACGCGTTTCATGAAAGGGTTTCAACAATCCTGGTTGCACGTAGTCATAACTGTTAGTACCTGCAAATTCAGCCAGCGTGGGCGGTGCCAAAGCAGTCAATTTTGTAATGAAATCAGCAGGTAGTTTTTGTTTGATGGCTCCATACAGTACCAGCTCACTGATGACGGATTGAAAACTGTTGAAACGAATCATTACAAAGCGCGATGACTGTGATGCGGCAAAATTTTTCCAACCCCAACCCGCAGTATTGCCAATCGTTTTATATGCCGCAGCGAGTTTCCAGTTATTCATTTCACCGGTATATAACCAGATACTGTCTGAGGCAAGCGATTTATCGTACAAATAAAAATCAGTGAGCGCATACAAGTCATGCAAATCAACAACAATGCGTAATCCTTTCCCAGGCGGATAAAAAATACCCATCTTGCTATTGGGCAGCGGGTGTGTAGTTGGATTTGCAATGATTCCATTTGCGGGGTCCGCATTTTCATCAAACAATTTCATCGGGTCGCCATAGCCGCTGGCTTCAGAGCCTGACAGATCGAACACATCATCGCGGCGAAGGCCAGTAATTTTATGGGGATGATTAGCAGATTTTGGTGGCAATAGTTGCTGGTAATAAAAAGTCTGGGCGATATACACCAGCGAGATGATTAGGGCAATGCAACAGGCGAACAATAATGCGGTTAACAGATTTTTGACCAGTGGGCCGGGATTTGACATCTTGATTTTTATGCCTGGCATGAAAAAAAATTGACGGCGTTTGCTGATACAAATCACGCCGTCAATATACAATAATATCTGTTGAAATTATTTATAACCCTTAGAACGAATGACACTCCGGGATATCTCGTAGAAAGCTTTAGAACTGTCTTTGAACTCCTGCCATTTCGTTTTTTGCGGAAAAAAAGCATCTGCCCATTCCTTTTTCCATTTGCCTGTGAAGTATTGCAGAATGGCCGGATCGGTTGGATCTACCACGCATTTGAAATCCCCTTCCCATTCTACCCTATTGGTTATCAGGTTAGGGTGCGTTTTTTCTAATATTTTAAATGCGATAGAGTGAGTGGGTAAATATTCTTGTATTAACTCGCCCATATCATATCCGTATACAAAATTGATTTTCTTTTTATCTACCAGGTAGGTGATATCGTTCATTTCATGGATGATCCATTTGTGCGATTCGCGCGGAAAAAGATACTCCCCCAGCAACGAAGGCGTTTCCATAAAACCTCTTTTTGCCACGCGAAATTGTTCTGCCAGGAATTTTTCTGGATTCTCCACATGCTCCAGTACCTGGCAGCAAATCACGTAATCGAATTCCTTGTCCTTAAACGGTAAATTTTCCCCGTCGGCCTGCAAAAAAGTTTGATTTTTCAATACTTTAATGTCACCGCTGCGATGGTAATTGGTATCTGTATATTTATCAACTACAACGTTAGAACGCGGATGCGGATTATGCCCCCCTCCCACCTCTAAAACGCGGTCAGATGATTTAATGTTCAGGCTTTCTCTGTTTCGTGGGTTCCTTATTTTCATTCAAAACAAATATTACAGGTATCTATGCGCAAATAACGCGGCGGCAAATATAATTATTGTTTATTAATAACACAAGTAACAGAAAATAAGAGGATTAGGAGCCGGATGACCAGGCCTCGTTTTAAAATTCCTGGTTGCAGGATTTTGTCATTTGTTCCGGAACTTGCATAATGAAAAACAAGATCACCCGCTAAAACTACCGGGGCCAAATCAGTAATTTTTAACTTTTATCTTTGAGCAATGAAGCTGCGCGAACAACTATTGAAAGAACACAGCAGGGCCAATTGCGATAAAATAGTACACTGGGTAGGTGAACAACAGCTGCGGTTTGACGAACTGTTTACATTATTTCTAACCGATGAATACCGCGTGGTACAGCACGCTGCATGGCCAATAAGTTATTGTGTTATTCATCATCCGCAACTGATCAAAAAACATTTTTCCCAATTAATATCTAATCTTAGTAAACCGAACATACATGATGCTGTAAAACGCAATACCCTGCGCCTGCTGCAGGAAATTGACATCCCCAAAAAATATCATGGTGTGTTGATGAATGCCTGTTTCAAATACATTTCCGTTCCGGGAGAAGCCGCAGCAGTAAAAGCATTCGCATTAACCGTGCTGGAAAACCTATCAAAACAATATCCGGAAATCATTCCTGAAATAAAATTGCTGATTGAAGAAAATTATGAGCGGGCGACCGCCGCGTTTAGAACCAGGGCAAATAAATTTTTGAAAAGAATTAAATAGTATTGAGTATCCAGTTTCAATAACAGGCAATACATGCATGTTGTTTGTATACTCAATATTGTATGCTGCGCGACTGCCTGCTAAATATTAAGTCAACCACCTGCCCCTCCTGCTGCAAACGACCTTCATAGTGAAGAAAATACCGATCTTCGTTACAAGTACATCGCGCAGCAAAATCTCCGCTGACATGTATGGCAATAGCAGGCTGTATTAAAAACCCTGTATAGCTATTTTAGGACGGGTCACACTGTATCAAAAACGGACATTGGTTGTATCATAAACGAACTTTTTCGTATATCCATAATTCTTACCGCATTGCAAATCATTTAATTATAAAAAGGCACAAAATTAGTCTGGTGATGAACGGAATTGTAGCATTATAAAATGTTGTCGTTAAAGGAACTATAACTTATCGTATCGTCTACACACTTTACTTATAATATTTACCACTTAAATTTTCAGTGGGTATGATAAAAAATTATTTCAAAACCGCCTGGCGCAATCTTGTAAAAAACAAGATGCATTCGTTTATAAACATTGCCGGTCTTTCTGTTGGTATGACCGTTGCCATTCTTATCGGCCTTTGGATTAATGATGAACTGTCATTCAATAAAAATTTTCAAAACTATAATCACCTTGGACAAATCTGGCAATTTGTAAATTTTACAGGAGAAAAAGCATCTTATGGCGTAGTGCCTGTTCCCCTTTCTGTTGAGATACGTAACAAGTATCCTGAAGTAAAGGCAGTGAGTATGTCTGTTGAGCGTAAGCCGGTTCTTTCTGCCGGAGAAAAGAAATTTGCAGAGAGCGGCAATTATGTTGAACCGGTTTTCACAGACATGTTGTCTTTAAAAATGATTGCCGGTAGCCGCGATGGTTTAAAAGATATGACTTCAATCCTGCTATGCGGCACGGTGGCAAAAAGCCTTTTTGGTGCAGATGACCCTATTAATAAGCTAATTAAGATCGATAATAAATTAAGCGTAAAAGTGTCTGGCGTGTATGAAGATTTTCCTGAAAATAGCACGTTCAGGGAGACGCATTTTCTGGCTTCCTGGAATTTCCTGGTGGCCAATGATGATTATGTAAAAAGTGCCAGCACACAATGGGATGAAAATTCTTACCAGGCTTATGTGCAACTGAACGAAGGCGCGGATTTTAAATCAGTGTCGGCGAAAGTAAAAGATAGCAGGATGAAAAGATCGGAGCCTCCACCCTATAAACCAGAATTTTTTATTTTCCCTATGAGCCGCTGGCATTTGTATTCAGATTTTAAAAATGGCGTCAATACAGGTGGACTTATCCAGTTTGTATGGCTGTTTGGTATTACCGGCATTTTTGTTCTGCTGCTTGCCTGTATCAATTTTATGAATTTAAGTACAGCGCGTTCAGAAAAACGTGCCAGGGAAGTAGGCATCCGCAAAGCAATTGGCTCTGTTCGCAGTCAATTGATTTTTCAATTTTTGTGCGAATCTTTATTAGTAGCATTATTTGCTTTTGTATTTGCATTATTACTGGCGCAATTGGTGTTGCCTTTTTTCAATGCTGTTTCTGATAAACAAATGAAAATTTTATGGTTAAACCCTTTATTCTGGGGTATAGGGATAGGCTTTAGTTTACTTGCTGGTTTAATTGCGGGCAGCTACCCGGCACTGTATTTATCATCTTTCAATGCGGTAAAAGTATTGAAGGGAACTTTCAGGGCGGGACGGTTTGCCACAATACCACGCAAAGTGCTGGTTGTTTTACAGTTCAGTGTTTCCGTAACATTGATCATTGGCACCATCATCGTGTTCCGGCAGGTACAATTTGCAAAAAATTTACCCATCGGGTATAGTCGTGCGGGCATGATAGAGGTAAGCATGAGCACGCCCGAATTAAGTGACCATTACAATGTTTTGCGGGATGAATTGCTAAATACCGGCGCTGTATATGACATGTCGGAGTCTTCCGGTTCAGTAACTGTTCAGTATGGAGGAACTACAAATATCTCATGGACCAGGAAGCCACCCGAAGCGCATCCGTTGATAATGGGCAATAAAGTAACCTATGATTACGGAAGAACCATTGGCTGGCAATTACTGCAGGGGCGCGATTTTTCAAGAGCTTTTGCAACGGATTCAACGGCAATTATCTTAAATGAAGCGGCAGTGGAAACAATGAATTTCAAAAACCCGGTGGGCGAGCAGGTGAAACTTGGCGGGATTGCTTACAATGTGGTAGGCGTTGTACGAAATATGATTAAAGAAAACCCTTTTGCGCCGGTAAATCCATCCTTTTTTATCATCGAATACCGTGGCGTAAATACCATCAATATTAAACTTTCGCCACAACTTAGTACCAGCCAGGCATTGGCCAAAGTAGAAACTGTTTTCAGAAAAATAAATCCTTCCAGTCCGTTTGTCTACAATTTTGTGGATGA
>JBDUAY010000272.1:0-7942 GCA_040004415.1 Bacteroidota bacterium
AGTTAGAAACAACATAAATCCCAGGCTTGTTACGCTTGTATAAATGATTGTGGCAGTTTGAATATCTAATTGTAATAATAGCAGAAGCCCACTGCCAAAATATAGGACAGCGCCAATCATAATATAGGCAAAGGTATTTTTATAACTTAAACGTTCTTCTTTCTTCCCGATGGCTCCTATTAATGAGATGCTTAAGAATGCCAGCGCAATTAGTTTTGAAATAACGAAGTGATTAAATAATCCTGTTTTTTTAATATTACTTATAAGGTGATTCGTTAAGCTTGCGGTTAAACCCCATAATGCAAATGCCTGGTAACAATAATAATAAAAATGTAAGGAAAGAATTACAATACTTATAATCCTGGTCATGTCTACTATTTTCCGTAACCCCTGTTCGTTCTCTCCGGTATTCATAATGAAATGCGTTTACGTTTTTTCTTTCTTTTTTTGATTGGTTCAAATGGCACACTGTTGTCGGTAAATACATTTGTATTTAAAGGAACGGTTGGCTGTTGAATGGGTTTTGAATCCTGTTTTTGAAAACTATTTTTGGTTTCATGTTCAAATTGTTTTGATGCTGATTGTTTTTCCGTTTGTACTTTCTTTTCTACCTGGACGGGTAAAATAATTAATTCAGGCTGGCATTTTCCCTGTATCGCTTTTGCACTATATGCTTTACCAAGATCACTGCCATTGAAAACACATTTGGTTTTATGATCTACATAGGTAATCCCATAAATGATCCCCTCTTTATTTTCGCGCAGGACAACACTGATACTTTCTTTTTCGAGGACCTTTATTAATTCTCTAATGTTTGCTGGTTTGCTTAGGAGTGCCCAGTCAATAGTGGTAGAAATTCTTTTTTTATGGGGTGTTTTAAGTTTTTCGTTTTCAGCAAATTTTTTTTCTAGCAAGTTCATTGTCGGCTTCATAAAAAATGCACTTGCTTTAATGGGTGCACCAATCTTGTTCCCAGATTCATCGAGCACACGATAGGTCAATCCTTTTTGTTTGAACATCCGTGAATCGTCCTTACCTGGATCCGCAGCGACGTTGTATAGTTTTAGTACGGCATTTAATTCTGCGAGTGAAATGTATTTATACCGGTCTATCACCACCATCAGCACATTGGCAATGGCGCGTTTGGTCGCTGATTTTCCATAAATCACTTTTTGCGCAGAGACAGGAATGAGTTTCAGATCATCATTAAGTTTTTTGCTGTCTGCTTTTACCAGGCCGAAGTCCACTTCAATTTCTTTCCTCGCTTTTTCAGATTGGTTGCGCCCCATATTGTGCATGGAAATTCGCTTTCCATCCCTTTCAATGTTTGTACTCACGATATGAATATGCGGATGCCCGCTATCATGGTGCCGGTAAACCAGGTAAGGCTGATCACCAAAACCAATTTTTTGCATGTACGCATCAGCGATTTCAACCATTTTGCCGTTGGCAATATTTTCTGAAGGATCAAAATTGAGCGACACGTGCAGCGTGTTTGTTTCCGTTCTTTCATTCAGTGAAATCAGTGATTGAAAACGCCGTAGTTTTTCATGAAAATTCATTTTATCCGCCTCTTTTAAAAAGCCTGAAGCGGACAAGATTTCTGCATTTCCCTGGTGCACTTTTTGTTCATTATAATTAAGCGCCTTTGCAATATTTTTAGCGGTGTTTATTCTTGCGACCATGCCTTGACGATTTGATTTATTTTCTGGTTGATTTCTTCTGTTTTTTTAAAGAAGATTTGCTTGCTGTTTTCATTGAGTAATGCCCATGTTTTTATCTCCACATCTTTATCCATTGTATGCAGTCTTTTAACTGCTTGATTGAAGTTGTTACCGATGGCTTTTAGTTCTCGTTTTAGAAAGATTATTTCTGTCACAAAGTCATCGAAGGATTGATTGCGGGTGTAAACTGTAATGGGTTTATTCAATAATATACTGCGGGCGTATTCACTTAATTTTCGTTTGGTTGATTGCGAGAACCCGGTACTTATTTTTTTGTATTCGGTTTCAGTCAGGCGTATATGCAACCATTTATTGCGGTTTTTCTTTTGTTCACTCATCACTGTTCATTTACTCTCTTTATTAAATCAGTTCTCAAGATTACCCCGCGACTCCGGAGCCCGGGGGATTAAATTCCCGGTTGTGATACAACCGTACATTTAACCGGGTACGATTGCAAGTACCCTAAAGCCTTCCGGTATCATCGGATTTTAGGTAGTATGCGGAAAAGTCTTTTGTTAAGGTGGAAGATGGGTTGTATTTAAAATATCATTCTTGCCAAAGTTTACAAGCCAGTCGTTTAAATCTTTGTAGCCTTTGTATAAGCCGGATTCATCTACATACTTTTTGGTAATGTTCACTGCATTAAAACTGCAATTTTGTCCGGCTTTATCGTTGTCCAGGAAAAGATGGATGGATTTGTATTGTTCTAAAGAAGTCCTTGTTTTTTCGAAAAATGAAAGTGAATTCAATACGCAAAAATCCCAATGAGATGGTGGTTGTTTTTCCAATAAAAACAGGAAGGACAGGAAATCAAAAAAGCCTTCGAATACAGCTATCTTTACGGCCCCGTTTTTAATGGTTGTAATTCCTTTGGGAGCACTGCTGTTTTTATAATATGCGTTGCGTAATTCATAGCCGCCTTTGTCATTTTTAAAACCTATTGAATAATAGGTTTTTTCATTCAGTTTATAATGTACTTCATTGCAGAACCTGGACGCGATTTCAAAAGAAATTTTCCTTGTCTTTAAATAACATAATAACGCGGCTGAACTGATAGTATTCGTTTGTACAATTTCAATTTGATTTTCAGCCAATATGGATTTTGTATTATTTGAATGCGACTCCTGAAAAGAAAAGTTGCCGGATAACGATTGTAAAAATTCTTTGATACTACAGTTATGATATAGAATTGCAAAATCAACGAGGTTGCCTCCATTGCCGGTTCCATGGTCATACCAGCGGTTAATCGATCGGTTGATTTTAAAAGACGCTGTTCTTTCTTCTCTCAAGGGGGATAAATACCAATAATCATTATTCCTGATTTTGCAGGGTTCATAACCAATGCTATTTAGGTAATCGACCAAATCTATTTGTCTTGCCTGTTCGCACGTAAAATTCTGTTTGCTGTTCATAGCCAAATTGTTTTCTATTCAGTTTCGTTGCCGGTTGTAAAAGTAAAATCGCAGTTTCATATAAAACGATCCCCAACATCTTCTAAAGAGGATCAAATCATATGTGTATTTTATTTTTGTATGGTGAAAATGATTTTGAATTAAAGAAATAAATTTTTTTATTATGCTGGCAAAAAACGAGGTGACAAAAATTTATGAGACCATTTTAAGTATTCCGGGCATGAATGACCAGATAAAAATTGTCATTACTATCCCCAGGAAAAATGTGTTGTTTTTAAGTAAAGCAATTGAGCGTGGGATCACTATAAAAGATCCAGATGAAAAAACTCCGAATGTATTGGATATGGTCCCCAAAGACGACTTAAAAGAACTGGTAACTCTGGCCACTGATATGCTGGAAAAAGCGGGGCTTACTTCCATGAATCAAAAATTAAATACATTTTAAAAACTGAATAGCGATGGAAAGAAATGTAATGTCCTGGAATATCGCATTGGACAAGGGATTTGAACCCCGGCTTTATCCATATGGCCCAGTGAATATTCCCGAAGGTTATTATGATGCCAGGATTGATTTTAAAATCTGGGCAAAAAAGACAATGGCGGTTGTTTGTTATTTCAGTATTGAAGCAATCAATGAGAAATGTTGCTTATCCGTTTTCAGGATGCAGGCAACCAAAGCATACAAAATACGCGGATGTGATATCGATTTTACCACTTGCCCAACTGGTCGTATATATAAAATCAGGATTGGCTATAATGGTAAAAATAAACCTGTACTTCAAGAGGCTGCATTCACCTGGATTTAGCGATAGGTTACAATATCCACAACGAGCCGTCCCGGGAGGGCGGCTCGTTTTTTAGCTTCTTTTTACAATCATCAATTTTGCCAGGAACCACAAGAGGTACAGGAAAGTTTTTAAAATGGAATACGCTATTATAAAAATGGAAAAGACCACCTTAACTACAAGGATTAACAAGGAACCAACAAAGCCCTTATCCCTGCCAGCATAATAGCCATCCTGCCTGCCCTCATCGTAACCTTTCCAATAGTTATCAAAATTCATATTTTTTGTTGTATGATTTAACCTTTTACTTTAAGCGGTCGAGCATGGAATGATTTCAGGTTGATAAAAAATCCCCTGTGTTCAATCATTCCTTCACGGAATAAGTTCCATAACAGGGATGCGCCCATATTGACCAGCGTACTGTTTATAAAGAGGTCTTGTTTAGTCAATGCATCTGCCAGCGAGCAACTGGGTGTTGTATCTTTCTTTTCGGAAGTCAATAGGAGTTCTTTAAACTGTTTGGTGATAAATGGTAAATCATTAGCGGTCTGGAATTTTTTGGAAGCTGGTTGTTTGATCTTTCCTATCGTTGATAATATCACCTGACCGGTTTCTTTGCCGTTGCCAAAATCCATCCAGTAAAGCATTTTATTCTGGTGGAAACGGTTTTCTTTTTCCAGCAGGGTTATGATTTTTGCTATTTCAAATCTGGCGGTAAGGGTATCTACACAACTTATTATCATATTTGCCGCTCCATACTTTGCAATCACTTCATGATTTTTATGGTCGTAAAGGTTGGTGATGGCTTTCCAGTTTGTACCGAAGAAGCGGTTCACACGGTTGATAAGTACAACAGATTTATACAGTCCCTTTTCTGAACTGGCGAATAGCTGCCTTCCCAAATTTGCTTCCGTAACGATATCATCATCGAATAACTGAACCCACAGGCCAGGGTGACCGAGCGCAATCAATGAATGGCTCATTCTTGCCATTGCAGTTAATAACTGGCTGCCCGTTCCGCCTGCGCCAATAATATTGCAGGTGATGGGGTTCGGTGGTTGCAGCAAATAATTGTCTGCAAAGTGGACGGTTGTTTTTGTATTCATTGTATGAGGTCTTTTAGTATTTTCTTTGCTGCAGTTAATACTGCTGAAGGAAATTTCTTATTGGTATTCACTTGGTCCTGCCACAACTGTATGATATCTCCTTTAACCGGGTTATGATTATTTAATAAATGAGAGAAATAACTATTGAAGAAATATTCCTGCCAGCCGTTTATAAATTCTTCAAGGCTTGTTTGGTTTGTCATTTCTACATCAACCGTACCCATGCAAACATTTCCTTCTTTATAAAAATTAAAAAATGGGGCGTGGAATAATTTTGTTTTTGCGGATGGCTTTATATTTTCCTTTAGTGCATAAACAGATAAGGTTGTCTTTGTTGCCTTCCAGATAAGAGCGGGTATAAATGCCATACCATTAGGAATTTGTAAGCTTTCAATAAAGAAGAGTTTGGCTTTTTGTGGGTTGCTGTACCAGATCGCATATCCGTTCTTATCAGGATTGATGTACAATATGTTTTCAGGTAATAAGCCGCTTGGTCTTAGAAAGCCAGACTGCAAGCCTTCTGAACTGTTGAGGTTGTCAGCAAGGCTGCTTGCTTCCTCAATACTCAATGGATGGGCATTCAGTGGAACGCCCGAATCACTCATATCATAGGCTTCCGCATAATAATTAGGTTGTTCATCGGATGATTTATAAAATACCAATGCTTTGAATGGTTTATATACTTCGCTGAACAGGTTCGTTATATTATTCATAGCCCTTTGTTTAAAATGTAAGACAGGTCGTCAATAGCTGTAAACAAATTTTCTTCAAATTGGAGATCATGACTAACAATTGATTGCGGGATATCAAAATACTGAAAGCTCAAAGGTTCGTCCGCGATACTATACTCCTGTAAATAAGAGTTGACATATTCAATAAGATGATCACAAATATCATCCTGACTATCCCAATAAAAGGATACGTAATTGTCAACCCTGATCCGATCTTCTGTTTCCGGTTCTAACAGATTTTCATAAACATTTTTATGAATGGATGGGTTTGGATGCGTTGTGCTTAAATTATAAATGGTATTTGCAATTTGTAAAAATTCTGTCTGGATTTCATTGGTGGGTTTGTATGTTTTTATTCGTAGGGCAAATTCTTTCAGGTTCATTGGCATCTGAATTAGTTTGTAAATATTATTTCCTTCCGTTTCCATAATATCAAACTGCTTGATGGTTTCAGCTATTTCTTCCTCGTCGCCATCTTCCTGTTCGGTATACCATTCCTTTATAGTTTCATAACAAGAATTTAGGAAGCTGCTCCTTTTAGTAAAAAAAGGAATCTCAACTTTATGATAGAACCAACTGAATATTGACAAGAGCAGATTTGAAGTCTGTTTATTTTTCTTATCCTTTAACAGGTCGGATAGTAGCCTGACAGGTATATAAGAAAGGGTTGAACCAATCGAAAAACTTTTTACAGTCGTCAAACAGGCATGGCGTGTTTTATCCTGCACGATCATTAATTCCAGTTCGCCGTTAATGCCTGTCAATATTTGTTTTGCTTTCCTGTAATCCATTGCAATATTGAGCGGGTATGGCTCAGGTGATTTTTCTGGTAATGGAAATTGATACAATGCTGCAAGGCTTGCCAGTGAAGTATAAAATTCACTGGCAACTGTTTTGCTTTTATTCAATGCTTTATGCCTGTTATCCCTGACCGGATAAAACCGCGCTTTCAAAAAATCATTGCTACCAGTGATACCGGTGCGCTTCGCTGTTTGTGTTTTCTTATTGCGCTTGCGTTGGGAAGTGTATTTAAACTTGCCATGAATAAGCTGGTTTGCCGGTGTATGTACCATTGCGGACTGTTTTGATTTGTATTAATGACTCTTATTATTTTCTTTCCTATTATTTTCTTTTCCATGGCTATCCTTTTGTCCCGAGGGTTGAAACAAACCTGTATTGGATTTCATCGTTCTGTATTTCCGGTCCCTGTATAGTGGCCGTTGTCAGTAAGGGATAGGTGTTTGCATAAAAATTAAGGACAGCGCTGGCGGCTAATTTTGGGGAGGGATCAGATAACCTGATTTCCTGGCCATTGTCCTTATAAAGAAATATCCTGTTTAATTGCGTGGTATCTAACATGGCTTTTATTTTGCAGGTTCATCAAATAAGGAAGGCGCTTCAAATTGTTCAGCTAACTCCTCTTTTTTTTCGTTTATCTCTTCTTCATAATCGGGGAAGTCAGCAATTTTCGGTAATGCCCCATGCGCTTCACGGAACTTACCTGCAAGTTCCAAGTCAGTTACTTTTTTCATGGCTGCTTCATATTTCTTATTGCCTGAATCTTTTTCCTTTTTATTTTTTTGTTCTTTGTCTCGTTCCTTTTGCGAATTGAGACGTGCTTCTTCCTGTGCAGTGTTGTATTGCTCCATGTTGAGAAATAATTCAGCGGTCTTTTTTACAGGGGTTTCAATCGCATTAAAAAAACCTTCATTCATTTCTTTTACTGTTCCTTTTAACAGTATTGGAGGAACCAGCTTTGCTGCGGTGTCTCCGGTTTTTTCATTATTGAATAGAACAGAGACCAGCAGCCGATCCGGTGGTGCTGATTTGATGGTAATTATCCACGCGCCTGAATTTGCAACTACGTTAAGTGCTTCAAAAAAATTGGTTGTCATAATATCTTATTTTATCAGGTGAGTAAGGCGGGGACGAATCCCCGCCATTTTTTATTTAGTTCATTGAGAGTGCATCGCTGCCGGATTTGGCAAAGGCGGTACATAAATTAAAAGTTGATTGTGTTCGCATTTGTGCAGTTCCTCCAAACAAAATGGATTTGAGTTTGGCTTCATCATCTTTATAGGCGCGGACATTCTGGAAATAACCTGTTACCGCATTATAAGCGCCAAAAACAGTCCCTTCTGTTGTTTCGCCATGTTGTGACGGGCTGCTCAGTGCATAGCTGTA
>JBDUAY010000020.1:0-26052 GCA_040004415.1 Bacteroidota bacterium
TGGCCGGTAATTCATTTTTTGTAAAATATTAATCAACAGCGCTACAGTTTTTATTCCCGTGTTGCAAACTGCGAAAATGCATTTCTTTCAATATATATGTTATCATCTTTATCCTGCTTTTAGCACGCAAAGTTCTTTGTGTCTGTCCGCAACCTGAGGGGTAACATGGTTGTAAGCGCAGCGCAATAATTCGATAAAACATCGTTTTGGCTTATGCGAGATGAGGTTGTCGTCCCGGCATTTTATTTTTGTCTGAACCGCCCAGTCAGCAGAAATTGTTGCGACAAATTATAAATTGACGCTATTGGGTTCGAACTGTGTTGTTTTTCTTATTATGCAATATTCCGCCAGGGAATATTAAATATTGAAGGCTTTGCTTTGTGGTAAAATCGCTGGAAGCCCGTACAGTACTGAGTTGTGAAACAAGTTGAAGTCTTTTGGGAAGAGATGAAGTTGGTGAGGGTTCCGCGCAATAAAAAATAAATAATATTTTTTATTGCTGATATTAACAGCCGTGGAAAAACAGCCCGGTCCTCGTACATTATGATTAGAACCGGGCCGTGTGGATAATTATTGTTCGCTATGCAGGTTGTACGTATTCCCGTCATATAGTTTTATTTTGCCAATGCTATTCCCCAGATCTTTCGACAACGATAGTCCCGCATCGATTGAAGTCAGGTAATGGATGCCGCCATACAACCGTGAAATGCCTGCTTCCTCGGCTACTGCAAACAGCGAGTTGTACGTTCTGGGTGCCCATCCCCTGAAATCATAGGCATGATCGGTAACCCGGAAATTATCACTCAGCACATAGCTCAATGATTGCATCACTGCGCCGGTAACATAGGCGTGTGCAGCAGGATATTCCGGAAAGGGTGGGGTAACAATAAAGGGAGACCATTGCGCATCAATGAACCGCCTGATGTAGGTAACGGGGCGAAGCAGGTCATACTTATATTTTCCCCTGTAACAAATGATATTGGACTCGCGTTCTGCGATACCCGTCTTGGCAAAACCTTCTGCGGCAATGCCCAAATTGGCACCTGCCTGCTCAAGGGCCTCTATAACCACAAGCTGGTTATGACCATCAGGCGTATAGCCAAGCCCGTTACCCTGGTCTACCCAAAACAGCGCAATGTTTTTTTGCTCGGTGGTAAGGGTGAAGGAAACATCGTAGACATTTTTTACGATGCCATAAAAAGCAGAGGCCTTGTCCTCCGAATAAGCTGCAGCAGGCGGTGGTGCCACGATATTCATATCTGCCTGCAGCAGTGGCCTCGCTTCTGCTATAAATGGATTCAGGGGCGGGTTGACAAATGCTGGTGGTGTTGGTTCCCAGGCACCCGGAAAAGCAGCAATCACAAATCCCGCATTGGATGGATTAAACTTGTCAGTTTGCGACCAGCGATAAATGGCAGTAGCAATGCTTTTCCCATATGCCTGCGACCGGGTAAACTGGCCGTCGTTTATCTGCAAATGTATTTTTTGGTTCCAGGCATTTTCCAGCGAATCAATACTGGTCATGTCCGCAGGCGTCAGGCCGGTATTGAGCGATCGGAGCATCGCAGCCATTGTTGCATTGGCGCTTATCTCCCAATCATAACTTTTGTTTTTTTCCGGCATTGGCATCGCTGGCATCTGGTACAAGTAACCAGAAAGACTTCTGGCACCGGCAACGGCATTGCGTACCGATTCATACAAACCAATACCCAGGTAACTGAAATAAACGCCATTCATCGTTGTATTTCTTTCCAGTAAAAACCGGAGTTGCAAACGGTACCAGTCAAAAGCCACTTGCCCATCAGGTATATGTCCGGGCGGATCGGAAGGATTGTGTTTTTGGCAACTGTCGGCCATTAGCAGGACAGCAGCAAGCGCCGCCATGCAGATAGTTTTTTTCATGTTGAATAATTTTAGTTACTTGAAATTATCCATGCCAGTAACAGGATTTTATCTTATTCGTCCGGCTGCTGTTTTAATACTATATTTAACACACACCCTTATTATCGTCCAATTTAATCGACCAATGGAATATGTCGACCATTTTTGTCCGCCCGCTGAAAAACCCCATTTCCGTTATTTCCCGAACATAGCTTTATACCATAAATAATTGTTGTGTCAGTACATGAATTTGTATTCTCAGAAAAAACAACCATCCGGGTAAGAAGGCATCTTCTTTTCTGGGCAGTCTTTGCATTGCATGTGTTTTTCTTTCGTTTTTACGTATACAACCTCAAATTTTTAGGTCAGGCGTCCATATACCTTACACGCCTGGAAGATTTATTATTTGTTTTGCCGGTATCCCTTTTTATCGCGTATTTTTCTATCTATTTTTTATTGCCCCGCTATCTCCTGAAAGGAAAATATGTGCAGCTGCTGGGGATTGTGTTGTTGCTGGCGGTAATGCTTGTTTTCATTTCTTATTTGGCCAGCATTTGGTTTAACGTAAAGCTGGCATGGGATCTTCCAGCTTCAAGAGCTGATATTGTACGGCAGATCGATTTTACTTTTAACAACGGTATTGTCTACCCGCTGGCGGTGAGCGCCTTTGCCATCGGTATAAAAATGGCTAAAAACTTTTATGTTCAGCAAAAACAAAACACGGTACTGGCCATTCAGAAAATAAATGCCGGTGTGCAGATGCTCAAAAGCCAGGTGCATGCAAGGTTTCTTTTCCATTCTTTAAAAAGCATCCACGAAGATTTAATAGCAGGCACGGGAAAATCTCCTGAAATGCTGTTACGGCTTTCCGAATTATTAAGTTATATACTATATGAAAGTGACAAAATGATGCCACTGGAAAAAGAATTGTCGTTGCTGGATAATTACATTGGCCTGGAAAAAATAAGCTGGGGCGATCAGCTGGTGATTACCAGCAGCAGCCACGTGGATGCTAAAGGTCAGTTAATAGAACCGCTATTATTGCTTCCGCTGGCAGAATATGTTTTTGATAGTATAGACAGACACCGGCTGCAACAGATTTTTTTGCAACTTGCCACGCACACAGACAATTTATTGTTTTATTTCAATATAAACGTTCGGGGAATTTGCGCAAAAGAACCTGATTATTTTAACACCAGCCCGCACCTGTTACAGGTTCGTAAAAGGCTGGAAACACAATATGCCGGAAAGCACCGCCTGAACATTTCAAACCTGGAGGACGGCATTTCTATATCCCTGGTACTTGAAACAGGAAATTCATCAGCAATTAACACAATAAACCAACTATGATACAAAAAATTCTGTTTATCGCCGCTTTGTTTTCTGCAACGAAGGGACACGCGCAAGGTTGCATCCCGGTACGGAACATTGCAGGTTTCGGACAATACAATGTTACCAGCAATACATTCGCCAATACAGGCTGGCAACTGGATATCAACAACCGGTATTTCAAGTCATTCCGTGACTTTAAAGAAAAGACAGATTTGAAAACACCGGAGCAAAATCAGTCTGTCAATAAAGTCTATACGTTCGATATGTTGCTAACCCACTTTTTTACCGGCGGCTGGTCTGTTGCCCTTGACGTGCCCATAACAGATAATTCACGAACCTCCTCCGTTGAGCATGGTGGTTTTAATACGCAAAGGCATACCACACGTTCTTTCGGACTTGGTGACATCCGATTTACCGTGTATAAATGGCTGCTGACGCCCACAGCAGGTCAGAAAGGAAACATACAGGTTGGGCTGGGCCTTAAATTCGCGACCGGTGATTATAATGTCAAAGATTATTTTTACAGGAACGACAGTACCAAAGTATTGGCGGCGGTGAATCCAAGTATCCAGCTCGGTGATGGTGGCACCGGTATTATAACCGCTTTGCTCGGGTTTTATCACATCAATAAAACCATTACGCTCTATGGTGACTTTTATTACCTGGTAAGTCCAAGAAATGAAAACGGCGCTTTATACGATATGGGAAAAACAGCAACTGCCACACAAGTAAAGGCAGATGCGATAAATACCAGTGTACCTGATGTATTTTCATTGCATGCGGGGGCCTTCCTTAATATTCGGAAATTTTCATTCTCCGCGGCCGTACGCTGTGAAGGATCGCCCGTATATGATCTTACCGGGGGGAGCGATGGCACCAGGCGGGCAGGGTATTATTTGTCCGCAGAACCTGGGCTTTTATATACGATGAAAAAAATTACTTTGTTTGCATATACACCAGTTGTGATTGACCGGAAAATTGCGCAAAATGTTCCCGATAAAAATACTACCGCTATTACAGGCATATATACTGTTGGACCGGGAGGATCAGCAAACGTCGCATTTTATGCAGGCATCAGTTGCCGTTTTTAAAAAGCAAACCAAATGACCAGACAGGCATTTATATTTACCAGGCAATTTCCACAAAGGCTTTACCGGCACATCGTGTTCTGGGTTGGCTATTACATGTTTTCTTTACTCACCTATTTTCATCCCCTGTTGGAGAAAACAACGTTTGGGAAATGGTTTGTATTAGAAATGGTGGAAGTATCCTGGCATGTGCTGACCCAAATGTTTTTTTGCTATGTTATTTTGTACCTGCTTTTACCCAGGTATTTTCAACGCAGGAGATGGCTGACATTTGCAGTAGCGGTGGGTGGCCTTGCCATTGTTACGTACACAATCAGTTATTTTGGTCAGGTTGTCTTTTTCTCAAGGATTCACCGGTACGCCGGTTTGCAGTTTCTTACACCATCTTTGCTCCGCTGGTATACATTCATCGCGTTTATCAGTTATTGTCCTATCAGTACCGGTCTTGCTATCGCCATCAAGACACTCAAGAATTTTTATAACAAACAAACTGAAAATGAGCAGTTGACCAGGGAGAATGCGAATGCGGAGCTGCAGTTGTTAAAAGCCCAGGTGCATCCTCACTTTCTTTTTAACACGCTGAATAATATTTATTCTTTTACCCTCGATAATGACCTGCAGGCGCCTGGGCTGGTGACCAACCTTTCTGATACCCTGCAATACATGATTACAGACTGTGATGCGCCCGTTGTGCCACTCTTCAAAGAAATCAAAATGATACAGGATTATACTGGGTTGGAGAAAGTCCGCTATGGAAACAGGTTGGAACTTAATATCCATATAACAGGAGATCTGGAGGGAAAGCTTATTGTGCCGTTGCTGATGATCCCCTTTGTTGAAAATAGTTTCAAACACGGGGCCAGTGCAATGCGCGGGCCTGTATGGATAACTCTTTTTATCCAGGCTGATGAAAATATGCTTCATTTTACACTCACTAACAGCCGTCCCTTCGAAGCCAGTCATTTTGCAAAGGGTGGCATTGGTTTAAATAATGTGAGGCAAAGACTGGAGCTACTATACCCCGGTCGCTATTTATTAAAAACAGAATTAAGCCCGAATACTTTTACGGTGAACATGCAGGTGCCGCTGGAATTACTGACAGCCTGAAATATTTTAAAAGCTATGGAAAAAGACAGCATATCATGTGTGGTGGTAGACGATGAACCTCCGGCACTTGCGGTGATAGAAAAATATATTGCCGCCATTCCAACCCTCAGGCTGGTGGCCAGTTGCGGGGATGCGGTAGAAGCATTATCGGCCTTACAAAACACCCGGGTAGATTTGCTTTTACTTGACATCCATTTACCCAATATTTTTGGAACTGATTTTATGCGTACGCTGCGTAATCCGCCCAAAGTCATCTTCACGACTGCGTTCCGGAAGTATGCACTGGAAGGTTTTGAGCTGGACGCAGTAGACTATCTTTTAAAACCAATATCATTTGAACGATTCTTAAAAGCTGTCAACAAAGTAATGCAGTCACACATATCCGTTAGTAGCCAGTTTCCTGGTGTTCCACAGCCGGCAAGTGAGCAATACGATGCATTTTATATCCGAGCAGACCGGAAAAATTTGCGCATACCCTTCAACGACATCCTTTTCGTTGAAGGGTTGAAAGATTATATAAAAATTGTCATGAAAGATAAAACAGTAGTCACCAAACAATCTATCACGTCCCTGGAGGAAACACTCCCATCTGCTATGTTCATCCGGATACACCGCTCGTTTATTGTCCAGGTTAGCAAAATTGATTCATTTACCCGCGAGCTCATCCATGTGAATAAATATGAATTACCGGTAAGCAGGACTTACCGCAACGAAGTTGAGAAGCTGTTAAAAAAGCCAGGATAATGTCCTTAAAAAATGGTTTGGAAAAAGAACCACACAGCAGGAATACAGCAGGGTTTATTACTACTGCTTAACGAAAATAGTTGCAGCGGCAAAAAATAAGGAATGGGAGCATAATTATTTAGCGGGTGGTATTTGCGAAGCAAAAATAGCCGGTGCTTTGCCTGGGAAATTTTAATTGCTGTCAACAGAACTTTTCGGGCGATACAAATATCGTTATCGTCTTTATTGGTCAAATAACGTTTATGCATGTCATTCGTTTGCAGAAAAACGTACCAGCGTCTATGTGTAAGTGATATCCAGCGAATAATAAAAATAATATTGTTGTGTTTTTATTGATGTAAACGGTTGCTATAATAGCAACCCGTTGATCCAATTGATCATTCATTTCACTATGTCATCCCGCTGATGGATACCCGGTAGCATTTTCTAATATGGCATCGCTATTATCATCATAGCATCGGGTTTCCACAACACCTGGATGCAGATTACAAAAGCAGTTTTTACAAAAAAGCTTTCGAAATATCTGTTAAGGTTGTTCCGGGATTTTGTCTCAGTTTTTTTGGGGTATCAAAATATTATTTGGCTGGTTCAAAAACGCCGCTTACTTTTGAGTGTACAACATAACTAATACACTGATGATTGTAATAAATAATCTTTCATTTGGCTATAACAGGAAGAAACTATTGTACCAGCACCTGCAGCTAACGCTTGAAACAGGAAACATTTATGGACTTTTGGGAAGGAATGGCGCGGGCAAATCAACCCTGTTAAAAAATATCATCGGGCTGTTATATCCGCTGGAAGGAAATATCTTAGTGAACGGTCATGTACCGGGTAAACGTCAACCCAATTTTCTTGAAACGATTTATTTTATTCCTGAAGAAGTACTGGTACCTGCAATCACCATAGACCGTTACATTGATTTGTTTTCGCCTTTCTATCCATTGTTCAACCGCGAACACCTGATGGTTTACCTGGACAGGCTTGAAGTGGTAACAAAAGACAAGCTCAACACGCTTTCATTCGGTCAGCAGAAAAAATTCATCATCGCATTTGCGCTTGCCTGTAATACAAAAGTGCTGTTACTGGATGAACCGACCAATGGCCTTGACATTCCATCCAAAAAGCGATTTCGCAAACTGGTTGCATCTGTAATGAATGAAGATCGGATGATTTTTATTTCCACACACCAGATAAGGGATTTGGATAACCTGATTGACCAGGTCATTATTGTTGACAATGGTCAGTTATTACTGAATGCATCAATTCCATCCATCAGTGAAAAACTATCTTTTAAAACCGTGGATGAAATTCCCGAAGGCTTAAATGTCTTATATGAAGAGGACGCACTCAAGGGAAAGTCGATTGTGGTGGAAAATATACGTAAGGAGGAAACAAAAATAAATCTTGAGCATTTGTTCAACGCTATCACCGAAAATCCTGCGCTGGCAAAATCTATTTTTAATAATTAATAACTCCTCCATGAATAATACTTTCAATGTTAAGCGGTTTGGCTGGCTTTTAAAGAAGACAATTCTTGAAAGACCAGCCCAGCTACTTGGGCTTACCGCACTTAGTTTTTTACTTTCCTTTATTATTTATGGCATAGTCAGGATGATGAGTGATTTTGAAGATGCCCAGAACTTTTCTTTTCTCATTGGTTTAATTGGTGGAGGATGTTTTCTTGCCTCATTTGTTTTCGGGCATTTTACAACCAATGCAGCAGGCTCTTCCTTTCTTACTTTGCCTGCATCGCTGTTTGAAAAATGGCTTTGCGGTGTGGTTATTACAGGTGTATTTTATTTGTTTCTTTATTTGTTATTTTTTCGTTTAATGGACATTGGTTTTGTGGCCGTCTATCATCACGGGCTGGATCACAAGGGGCCTTATTTCAAGGAGCAATATGAGGCGGTAAGGGTACTAGCCTACGATGAGTTTATCGCGGACAAAGCCTTTATGATGTTTTTTAATTTTGCAGGTATTATGCTGGTGGGCTCATTGTACTTTAACAAAGCAGCGTTCATTAAGGTTGCGTTGATTGGATGTGGTATATGTCTTGGTGCATTTCTGCTAAATATGCTGATTGCAAATATATTTTTCAAAAATGTACAAACAGCCTTTCCTTATTACCTGGTTTGGCTAATGGAAGGGAAAGAGCGTGGACGACTGGAATTGCCGGAAGCAACTTTACAAATTGTACATGCTTTTTTTAAATACATCATTCCCGTTATTTTGTGGGCCCTTGCTTTTTTACGGCTGAAAGAAAAGGAATTTTAGAAAAACAACCATGGAGTTTAGAGATAACCCTGCTATATATATCCAGATTGCAGAATACGTATGTGAACAGATTCTTTTAAACAAATGGAAACTGGGCGAGAAAATTATGAGCATACGGGATATGGCCATTGCCATTGAGATCAGTCCCAATACGGTACAGCGGGCGTATGATTTTTTGCAGCAACGGAATATCATAACTAATAAGAGAGGTATTGGATATTTTACGGAGGAGGATGCCACGCAACAAATTATGTTGTTTCGAAAGGAACAATTTATGGAAAATGAATTGCCTGTTTTTTTGCGGAGCCTTTACCTGTTGAAGATAGATCCAAAAGAAATTAAAACGTACTATGATCAGTTTATAAAAAATAATTTCCCTAAATAATTACATATGAAACTCACTTCAAAGATTTTGATTGTCATGCTCCTGTTGTTTACCTCAGGGTTGTTTGCCTCCAATATGCTGTTGAAAAGACAATATGACAAAGTTGATAAAACAGATATTTACTGGACTTATGAAAAAGTGCTGGAGCAACCTTTCCGCCATTTGAAAATTGATGGAGGTAATCTTACCAGGATTGTTTACCGGCAAAGCGCCTATTCATCTGTCAGGGTTGCAAAGGATTGGTATGGGTACCAGGCAGGCCAATTGAAAGCAATCGTAAAAAATGACACGTTGTATCTGACCATTCCGAATACATATCGCAATATCAATGAAAAAAATTATTTGCAATGGACAACTGTGCTACGGATTTTTTCACCTGAGCTTTTATCGGTTGCAGGTACCAACACAAATATTTTAATGGAAAAACTTAATCAAAAAAGTGTTGAAGTAAAACTTTCCGGTAAATCAGGTTTTGAAGCGGAAAGCATAGTGCCGCAATTTGACAGCATTACCATTGACCAGTCTGATTCTTCCAATGTACAGTTTGAAATGGATCCGGCTTTGAAGGCCCCCGGCAATTTTCATGTCAACTATCTGCGGGCAAATTTAAAAGGTGTTTCCTTCCTTGATATTGGCCACGCAAAAATTGATTCGTTGCAACTTTCTGTCACCGATAGTTCAGGCATTTTTCTTTCTGGCTCCGCCATTAATAAAAGAAGTCTGGGAGTACAGAAATGATACTAAAGAAAAAAATATCCAGTTGGGCATATCTTACTTCGGTAATATTGTTTACCGGTGGTCTTACAACGTTCAGACAGTTGCTGAAATTACTTGAGCCAAACGTTGAAGGAATAGAATTTGTCATTACCGGTAGTTTGACTGCTTTTCTCTTTTCACCAACACTTGGGCTAATTCCTATTCTGACTTTCATTACTTGGCAACTTTCCGGGATTGATTTGCTTTATAGAAAGATCTTCTCCATTTCAATAATTATATTGACTATTGCGGCTGCCTTGTTTACAAGGCGTCAAGAGGTCAAAATATTTTTCAACAGTGTTGTTAGACCCCTTCTTTTAACAAACGGTAAAACACATGCGGTATATCCAATTGATCCAAGAAATTTTGTTTATTACCTATTTGGCGGCCTGCTGAGTGGTTGTATACTTTCTTTTTTGATACTCCGGCAGAAAAATATAAGGCCTGACTTGGGGAGGAAGGCCAGTAACTAAATTTAAAAAAGAACTTTAAAGTTGCCGGCCATGTTTCTATCCCACCACCTTGCCAATTCATCACATTTTAAGAAAATGATTATTTCTTATGGGTAATCTTGCAGAAGAAAATCATTGACCATGAAAGTAAGATGGAGACAGCACGAAATCATTTTTGCAAGTATAGTCCTGGTTATTGCGATAAAAGGTTTCTGGTGGAGAATGATGCAGCTTCCGGCAGCACAGTTTAGCAATACCTATAAATTACCATTTACCAGTAACCGTCTTGTCTTTGATTTTTACCGCAACCTGCTACTACCGCAGGCTGCTATTTTTCTGATTATTTACATAGCGGTATTGTGGGTCAATCTTTTTATTGTTCCCCGGCTGATTACTTATAAAAATGCGGATAAAGAGAGTTTTAAAATAAAAGTTTCGTATGAAAAAAAGGGATTTGAGTTACTTGTTGCCAGGTTTATTAAGAAATACGTTTGGCTATTTATCCAGGTGTCATTGCTGGTAATTTTTATGGGGACAGCGTTAAATGTAGTCGCCTATTTTTTGAATGAATACAATTTTCATTATCCTGAATTCAGTTTTTTTCCCGGCAACGGACATCATGCAGGTAATTTGATGAACCTGCAGGAAGGTTATGAAAACGCCGGTGCGTTCCTTACTGGTTATGGCATCTATATATTGTGCAGGGAATTAATTATACGATGGATTGAAAGATCAGGGAGCAAACGAAATTTCCGTGTACTTATTTGTAACCAGGTTACTGTTTTCGCTGTTGTTTTTGTATCCATACCGTATTTTGTTGCCAGTTTTAATCTGGTGGGCAATACTTTTTTCAATGCCTATTATGCAATAGGCATACCCTTGCTGATGCTGTTTATGCTAAATACATACTGGTTATTTCCCTTAACAGACAAGCGATCATTTCTTACACGGTCATTCGCCTTGAAATTATTATTGTCATGCCTGGTTTGTTCACTTCCCTTTGGTACTTTATCATTTGGAAATGATGGCTCTTTTCCAGTTTATGTTTTTTTATGCTGGATTGTATTGTTGCTGGTAGCTACACCCGTTACATGGCTTTTGTTTCAGCAACGACGTGATAAAATAATCCAGTTGCGGGGCGTAGAAAAAGAACTGGTTAAATCAACCACCAACCTTCAGTCTTTGCGCGCACAAATCAACCCGCATTTTCTGTATAATATTTTAAATACACTTTATGGAACTGCTTTGCAGGAAAATGCAGATCGCACAGCAAATGGAATTCAACAATTGGGGGATATGATGCGTTTTATGCTGGATGAAAATCACCTCGATTACATTCCAATGAGCAGGGAAATTGAATACCTGAACAATTATATCGCCTTGCAAAAACTAAGATTGCCCGCGGATGCGCCAATTATAATTGAAAGTAATATTAGCGATACGAATTGCAATCATAAAATTGCCCCAATGTTGCTGATTCCTTTTGTTGAAAACGCCTTCAAGCATGGTATCAGCCTGAACACAAAATCATGGATTAAAATTGCACTGGCCTGCGACGAAAAAAATATACATTTTGAAGTACGGAACAGCATGCATCCAAAAGCTGCCCATGATCCTGAAAAAGAAAGATCCGGTATTGGTCTTATCAACGTAGTAGAAAGGCTTAAATTGATTTACCCGGGCAAGTTTCAATTTTCTGTAAATGGGGACGGGGCCGAGTATTTTGTTATACTTAATATAGAAACAACAAATTAAGAAAAGATGCTTACAGCAATTGCTATCGATGACGAGCCAATAGCGCTGGAAATAATAAAAAAGCACGCAGCTAATATCGCTTTCATTGATATTAGAAAGACGTTTACCAATGCATTTGAAGCAACAACCTGGATGCAAAAGGAAAAGGTTGATTTGATTTTTCTCGACATAAAAATGCCAGATATATCCGGTATTGATTTTTTGAATGCTTTACAAAATCCTCCATTGGTTATTTTCACCACGGCGTACAGCGAACATGCCGTTCAGGGTTTTGAACTCAACGCAGTGGATTATTTATTAAAACCATTTTCTGCAGCAAGATTTTTAAAAGCCTGTAATAAAGCCAATGAACTGTACCAGTTAAAAGCAGGAAACAGCGATTCATCTGTTTTTATCAAAAGCGGTTATGGCCAGGTGCAAGTAGTCCTTTCAGAGATATTGTATATAGAAAGCAGTGGCAATTATGTGCAATTTGTGCTTGAAAATAAAAAGGTCGTTTCAAGGCTTACCATGAGTGAAGCCGAAGTGTTATTGCCGGCGAAAGATTTTATCCGTATTCACCGGTCTTATATGGTTGCGAAGAAAAAAATTGCCCGCTTTGAAAAAAATATTATCTGGATTGGCCTTACAGAATTACCGGTTGGCACTAACTACCAGCAGCAAGTGGAGAAGCTGTTTCAAAAGGAATAACAAAAGCAATACATTTCAATGAAGGACACCCGTTGTATCAAAAACAGACACGTACTACTGTCCGGATATACCAAATGAATTGATTAATAATACATACCGCAACCGGCATTTGTTTTGCGCAAAGCCATTTATAAACTTCAACATGAAACTAACTATTCATTCGCTCTCAAAAACCTATTCTAACGGTGTGCAGGCATTAAAAAATGTAAACCTGCAACTGCAGAATGGCATGTTTGGCCTGCTGGGACCAAATGGAGCAGGCAAATCATCGCTCATGCGTACCATTGCTACGTTACAGGAAGCTGACAGCGGCAGTATTTTTTTAGATGATACGGATGTATTGAAGAATAAAACGCAGGTCCGCCAGGTGCTGGGTTATCTTCCACAGGAGTTTGGGGTTTATCCCAAAATATCTGCGGAACGCATGCTTGATCATATTGCTCAACTAAAAGGTATTCTTAATCATGCAGAAAGAAAAGATCTTGTTCACAGCCTGCTTGAAAACGTTAACCTGATTAAGGATAGCAAAAAAAATCTTGGTACTTATTCGGGTGGTATGAAACAACGGTTTGGCATTGCCCAGGCGCTTATTGGCAATCCAAAACTGATCATTGTTGATGAATCTACTGCCGGGCTTGATCCTATGGAGCGGAACCGGTTTTATAATCTGTTGAGTCAGTTGGGTGAGAATACAATTGTTATACTTTCTACTCATATCGTTGAGGATGTAGGTACACTATGTTCAAATTTTGCTATTATTTGCCAGGGGGAGGTGTTGTATGCGGGTCAGCCGGATACCGCTGTAACTGAACTGGAAGGAAAAATATTCAGTAAGGCGATTGAAAAAAATGAATTAAAGCATTACCAGGGAAATTTCAATGTTATTTCTACTCAATTGAAGTCGGGTAAGTTATATATACGCGTATTGCAGGAAACCGATCCTGATAATGGTTTTATTTCAAGTCAGCCTAATCTTGAAGATGTTTATTTCAGCAACATCGCGTTGCGGGTGGATGTAAACACTATTTAAGTAAGTATTCAAAGTCTTTTTATGTTTAAAAAAATATTTGCATTCGAAATACAGAATGCATTCAGAAGGCCGGCTGTGTATTTATATTGGCTGGCGATATTTATTTTCACACTCATTCCATTTTCTATCGCTGCACTAGATCTTTTTCCGGAACAGCGTGAAGAAAAGATAGACGCATTCGTTACGATTGTAAACAAGAACGATCTGCCCGTTAAAGAAGTATTGCTGGATGGGGATGATCTAACTGATTATACCATTCTTTATAAAGGCTCGGTTTTGCCTTATACTGCTCCGTTGATTTATTCCAGGGGAAAAATGGATTTTTTTCATACTGGTTACGATACAGCTGATTTCAGGTTGTATCAGTTTCCGCAACCGCTGCTTCCCGGTGATACGATGGAGATAGAAGTTCGATCTGTTATTGCCAGTAAAGGGTTTAGCAATAAATTGGAGGGCACTAATCTGTTGGGAAATGGGATATTCTTTACAGGAGGTTTGCCCGGCCTGGGTTACGATGAGGACGATGAAATATGGGACAATAATATCCGTAAGGAAAAAGGGTTGCCTGCAAAAAAATTTCCTGAGATTGCCCAGGGTGATATAAAGGGAACACGTAATTTACAATCCAGCCCTAATTTCGATTTAATAAATTATGATCTGACGGTTAGTACTGCTGGTGATCAGCAAATAATAACATCGGGCGTTCTTACAAAAAAATGGATCGAAAACGGCCGAAATTATTTTCACTACGGACAGGATGGGCCGGGCATGTACTGCCCATTGGTAATTCTGTCTGCCAGGTATGATAACTACCGGGATACTGTAACCGTAAACGGAAAAATCATACCAGTTAATATTGCTTTTCTTCCTGAGCATAATTTTAATAAAAAGCGATTCGCAGCAGATTGCAAAGATGGTATTGAATATTTTTCGAAAGCTTATGGAGATTATCCATTTTCGTCCATTACGATGGCGGAGGGTTCCATTTATACACCGAGAAGTGCCGCATTTAGTAGTTTACTGACCTGTGCCGAATATTTTTTGTGGGATATCGATTTTAATCATACCAAAGAATTTGATTATAGTTACTTCGAGCTTGGACATTTGCTGGGAGATCAGTGGTGGCGTTACCAGGTGGCTGCAAATAATACTGTTGGCTCAATTGATATTCCATCTGGTCTTGCTGCTTATAGTGCGCTTATCCTTGAAGAAAAAAAATACGGGTTGGAAATTATGAACACCATTCTCCATGATAAACTCAGGACTTATTTATTTTTACGGACAAGAGACGCTGCAGAGCGTCCACTTATTAATGCAAATTCCTGGTATGAATTTGATCTTAAAGCAGGTAACGTTTTGTATGGGTTAACAGATTTAATTGGAGAAGACAGTATGAATATTGCGCTGCAGGAATTTAAAAACAACTATGCTTTTAAAAATAAAGGACCGTTTGCCGGAGCAAATGATTTATTTGATTGCCTGAAGAAACATACGCCTGATTCATTGCAGTATTATTTAAACGATACCTGGAAACAGGTTACATTGTATGATAATAAAATAACTGCTGTTACCGCTATACCTACTGCTAATGCCAATGAATATAAAGTAACCGTTCAATGCAATGTTGAAAAAACATACCTGGATGAAAAGGGTAACGATATTCCTGATACCCACATGAACGATTATATAGACATTGGTGTTTTTGCTGCTGATGTTCCTGGCCATTTCGGTCCCTTGCAGGGCAAACCTCTTTACATCAAAAAGTTCAAACTCGCTTCAGGCGAACATACGATTGTCATTACAGTTCAGGGCAAGCCAATAAAAGTTGGAATCGATCCATATGCCAAACTGATTGACCATATTCCGGCTGATAATTTGAAAAATATTGATTATTAGATCGTCTCAATTGCGAACAGTTTATTGTATCAAAAACAGACAGTTGGGCGGGATTTATTGAGCAATTTTTTGATTAACAACAGTTTATCTTGATGGCATCTATTTTGATTAATAGTTATGCATTCTATTTTTTGACTGACTTAATTGCCTCCCATGCTATACAATGATATGAAAATTGCCTGGCGAAATTTAATCAAGAACAAATTTCATACTTCCATTAATCTTGGCGGCCTTATAATCGGATTTACAATTGGCATCTCTATATTGCTGGTAATATACGGGCAATTTAAATTTGATAAATTTCATGTTAAAGGTGATCGCTTATTCCAGGCATACCAGGTATTTAATAAACCTGGTGGGGAGGAGGTTGCCAATATATTTGGATTTGCACAAGCGCCGGCATACAAAGCACAAGTATCCGGGATTGCAGCTGCCACCAGGTTTTCAGATGCCGGGAATAAAGTTGAATACAAAGGACGAAGTTTAACTATTCCGGTAATGCTGGCTGACGAGGATTTTTTTTCCATGTTCAGTTTTTCCATCCTTAAAGGGAATAAATATAATCCTTTAAAGAATTTGACTGATGTCGTGATTTCTGAGGACGCCGCTAAAAAAATATTTGGCAATGAAGACCCAATAGGAAAATCCATCAAAACTTCGGTGGGCGACAAGTTGCAGGACCTGATAGTATCTGCTGTTGTAAAAGATGTGCAGTTCAGTTCCATCAAATTTGATGTACTTACGAGGATTGAAAACCGGAGCAATTACGCGTCTCAAACAGCAGATTGGGGCAACCGTTCACAATATGTATACATTGAACTAAAAGAAGGTATATCATCGCGCCAGGCAGAGCTCCAGCTTAAAGCTGTCGATAATAAATATGTACCGGAATGGACCAGTGATCTCATAAAAAAGGGCGCAAAGCCTGATAAGTATGGCGATGTATTTGCAACACGCCTTTTACCCTTAGCGGATGCTCATTTTTCTAACCTTGTAAATGGACACAGGGCCATTAACAGTACCCAGATTATTACTTTACTCACAATAGGGTTGCTGATTATTTTTATTGCCTGTTTCAACTTTGTGAATATTAACCTCGCTAATGCTTTTACACGAAGCAAAGAAATAGGAATCAGAAAATACCTTGGCGCAGCCAAATGGAAACTCTTTGTACAATTGTGGACCGAAAGTTTCGTGGTTTGCAGCATTTCTTTTTTATTTTCATTATTACTGGTAAATATATTCCTGCATTCAGTAAACGGCATGGATACCCTTCGCATTCAATTGACAGAAGTTTACTGGCAACCTGCTTTCCTGCTGCTTGCATTCGCTTTGTTGTTATTTGTGTCGCTTGCTGCTGGCGGTTATCCTGCACTTGTCATGATAAATTTTAACGCAGTGAAAACACTTAAAGGTGTAACAGGGTTGAAAAGGCGAAGTACATTACGTAGTTCATTGATTGTTGTTCAGTTTGCCATTGCCTGTATAATGATTAGCTGCACGTTTATCATTTATCGTCAATACCAATATTTGCAACAGGCTGACCTTGGAATCAATAAAGATTATATTATTAGTGTACCACTGCACGATCCGTTTAATGGAAGAGAACTCACGGGCAAATTGAAGATGCGGCTTTCCTCCAATCCGCATATTATTTCTGTAAGCGGCAGTAATATCAACATAGGCCGCGGTAGCGACCATAGAACTTCTAAATCAACCACCGGCTTTACGTATAATGAAAGAGAGATAAAGGCAAATGTGGTATCAGTAACGTATGATTACCTCAATACCCTCGGGCTTAAAACCATTGATGGACGTGACTTTGATAAATCATTTGGAACAGACACCACAAACGGCGTCCTTGTTTCGGAAAGCCTCGCCAAACAATTCAATGATAAAAACCTGGTAGGTAAAACTGTTGGCGCTGACAGCACATCTGCTGGTTGGCATATCATTGGCATATTTCCAGATTTTCATCTTTATACCATGGAAGAGGCACTGGAACCAATGGCTTTAACCCTGAGCAACCAATCATCCATCGATTATTGCTTTATTAAAACTACTTCCGGCAATCTGTTGGGAAATATGGAAGCTGTAAAAAAAGAAATGGCAGTCCTTGAACCCGGACAAGATTTCAACGGCACTTTCGTCAACGAAAATATTAATAACTGGTACCAGGAGGAAAAAAGCATGTCAATATTATTCAGTATAGCTGCAGTTGTTGCCATTGTGCTTTCATGTACAGGTCTTCTTGCTATGGTGCTTTTAGTAATTCGGCAACGGGTAAAAGAAATAGGTGTGAGAAAAGTATTGGGTGCAAGCGTTGGTAGTATTTCTTTTTTGATTGCAAAGGAATTTCTTTTACTGATATTGATTTCGATGCTGGTAGCAATTCCTGTATCCTGGTTTGTAATGAACAAATGGTTGGCAGATTTTCCATATCGTATAAATATTGCGCCCTGGATGTTTATGCTGGTTTCGCTGGCTGCGTTTGTTTTAGCTATTGCCACCATTGGTGTAAACACAGTCAGAGCGGCATTGCAAAACCCTGTAAAAAACCTTCGGACCGAATAATAGTGCAGATAAAATTTTATTTATGCTTTTGAATTATTTAAAAATAGCCTTCAGAACGCTGAAGAAAAACCGCCTTGTTTCTTTCATCAATATTTTTGGGCTGGGACTAAGTATGTCTGTTGGCATGATGGAACTAATCATCGTACAATCAGAATTGGGATATGATAAATTTCACCCGCATCCGGAAAGCACATATCGTATTACCTGCGGGTACAAGCAAAAGAACGGTAATTCCTTTGAACTTGCCAGTACACCTTTTCCCTTACTTGCAAAATTAACAGGGGACAGTACTGTCATCGGTGACGCGGTAAATATCTATCCCGCGTTAAATGGCAACGCCAATGCAGGCGAAAAAGAATTTTATATAAATGGTGCTTTTACAGAATCCTCATTTTTTACAGTCTTCGGATTTACACTGGAAGCTGGCAACGCAGCAACTGCTTTACAACAGCCCAACAGCGTGGTGTTAACTAAAGCAACGGCAGAGAAGTTTTTTGATAAAGTAAATCCAATTGGAAAGACCATCAGCCTGGCGAAGAAGGGAGCGTATATAGTTACGGGCGTTTTAAAAGATCCACCGGGGAAATCTCATATTGATTTTGATGCGTACGCTTCAGCTTCCACCATTGCTTCGCTGGAAGCTAATAAATTGCTGCCCGTAAAATCATCAGACTGGAACGATTTCAGATCATCTTATACTTATGTTGTTTTAAAAAAAGGTATAAATAGCAAGCCGCTTGCAGGTCAGCTCAATTCACTGGCCGCGTCCTTTAACAAAGATGATAAAAATGGTCAGACATCATTCGATCTGCAACTTATTGAAAAAGTAAGCCCGGGCAGTGATAAACTATATAATGATATTGGAAGGGGAACTACTTGGGCCAAAATATGGGTGGGTATTGACGTTAGCCTGCTCATACTGATCGCTGCCTGTTTCAATTATACCAATCTTACCATCGCCCGTGCTTTAACAAGAGCAAAAGAAGTAGGCATTCGTAAAATTGCCGGCGCAAAACGGTACCAGCTATTTTTGCAATACATTATTGAATCAGTGATGCTGTCTTTTGGTGCATTGGCATTTGCGTGGGTGTTGCTTTCTTTTATTATACAATACGCACCTTTTAATGATGGTTATGAAATGGTGCCATCATCGTGGAGATATAACCAAACATATATTTTCCTTACGGTTGGATTTGCCCTATTTACAGGATTACTGGCAGGGGCAATGCCTGCCTGGATACTTTCATCTTTTAAACCGCTGCGGGTATTAAAAAATCTCTCTACCGCAAAAATATTTGGTAAAGTGGGTTTGCAGAAAACGCTGATAGTATTTCAATACAGTTTGTCGCTGGTGATTATTATATTCCTTTTTACATTTTACAGGCAGTTTAATTTTCTTGGAGAAGCCAACCCGGGTTTTAAAAGAGAAAATACATTGATTGTTTCTCTGGCTGGTATCAATGAACAAATTGCGGCGCAAAAGATAGCTGCAGTTCCTGGTGTTGAATCTGTATGCGCATTTTCCGTTCCCTTTAAACCGCATTTTGGAGGCATGCGTACTCCTGCACGTGCCGACAAGCAACAGGAACCTGTTTCACTCAATTGCTTTTTTGCAGATCCCGGATTTATTCCTGCTATGAAATTGTCATTGCTTGCAGGAAGAAATTTTATTTCAGTACTCGATTCTGGGATGGAACGGGAAATCATATTGAATGATATTGCTGCCAAACGACTGGGCTTTATTACTCCAGCATCCGCACTTGGAAAAAATGTCTGGATCAATGACTCGGTTTCATTATCTGTTGTTGGTGTAGTAAATGATTTTAAATATGAAAACGCAGGTATGGCGGTTAATCCGATGGCTTTCAGAAACAATAAATCATTTCTTCAATATTTATTTGTTGGAACCAATAAGGCCAATGGTAAAGAAACAGAGCAGCGCATTGCAGCGGCTTTAAAACCCCTTGCAAGTGGCCCGCAATTATTTACAGCTTCATGGCTGGATGATACGCTGGATAAAAACAATTCACAACGCGCTACCATTTCTTTGCTGGGCTATCTTGCTTTTATCGCATTAAGTATTGCGTCGCTCGGTTTGCTGGGCCTTGTTACCTATACTGTTGAAACAAAACGAAAGGAAATAGGAATCAGAAAAATTATTGGAGGGAGTGTGCAGCAAATTGTACGCATTTTATCAGGCGGATTTGTAAAATTATTGATGATCGCCGGGTTAATATCAGTTCCTATAGGATATACACTCAGTATTTTGTTCCTGCAAAACTTTGCCGAGCGGGTTGGTAATGGATTTCCTGCCGCACTGGTATGTTTTTCTTTTTTATTACTTATCGGCCTTGCAACTATCATGTCTCAAACAATTAAAGCATCGCAGGAAAACCCGGTTAAGAGTTTACGTACAGAATAAAGTTTCTCAATAAAACATTGCTGTTATGTTCAAAAATTATTTTCTTACTGCATTCAGAAATCTCAGCCGTAATAAAGCCAGTACGGCAATTAATATTTTCGGACTTGCAACTGGTATGGCTATTTTTTTATTGATTGCCCAGTATGTGCACGGTGGGTTACCAGGCTATTAAAGCAGCCATTGCAAACCCAATAAAAAGCCTGCGGAGTGATTAGTCAAAAAAATGAAAAAGGCCCGTACCTGAAAAAATATTGTCAGCCTTCATTTTACGCAGCCTTTTCAATTACAGCCTATCATACCTAAAGGCTTTTTACCAGTTTAATGGCATATTCCAATTGACTGTCCTTGTGTTCAATGAAATCATAAATAGTTGGATAGGCCAGGTAGTCCGGGATGACTCCCCGGTCAGTGTATTTTGATCTTTTTACTGCCATTGTGTATTTAATCAGCGGAATCCGGCAACTAATCTGGCTGTTGGGTAATGTAACATCGACCTCATTGCCGGAACTGTTCCCGTAATATTCACCACCTGTCTCTTCCCCGATAAATAAACCCCTGTTATTACTTCTTGCAATAGAAGAAAATTCTGCCGTACCGGAAAAACTTCTTCCATCCATCAGGAAAAAGACCTTGCCTGAATAATTGTTTTTGTCAGGTTGCTGTTCCAGCAGGTCATGGTTCTGCGTTTCCGTTATTTTTCCTTTGATGGTTTCCTGCGATGCATAATAGGCAAATGGTTTTTGGGTAAGATAGGAGTAGAGGATTTGGCCGTTGTGATCATAGCCACCCTGGTTACGGCGCCCATCGATGATAAGCCGGGTTACTTTTTTTACTTTGATATCATTAAAAGCGGAATCCAGGAAGGATCTGAAATGTTCACCTGTCCCGTTCAGGAAATCGTCCAGGAAAGTTTTTATGGTCAGGATAGCGATGTTATCAGGTGTATACGTTAAAGTCAGGTATTTATTTGGGCGCGGCAGGGGGTTGGCGCATAAAATATCTTTTACATAGTCACCCTGCAGGGTTGTTTTTAAAAGGTCCCCTTTTTTTGATCTGACTATTATGTTGAAACTATCTGTATGCCCATAGAGCGTATTATAATACAGGTGAAAGAATTCCGGGAGCTCCCAATTTTTACGGGATTGTATTCTTCCATCCGTTTGGATATACCGGAAAAGCCTTGATACAACTGAATGCATAGAATGACCATTAATGGAAAGGATTTCTGCCCCCCCGAGTTCCGTTTTTTGTTTGCAGCAATAAATAAAAGTCCTGCTATTGATAAATAGCACCATGGCGGGAAAGAGTTTCGTAGTTGACATAAAGTCATCCATGAATGATTTAGGAAGTCTGCAGTGGGCATGGCCATCACCGATGGCTGCCATTGCATAACTTGTCAACAGGTAAAAATCTGTGAGCGGCATGCTGTCCTTTATCGCAGCCAGGCAACTGTCAAAAATATGATCTATTCCTGCTTTGCTGTTATAACGATAGAGGGCAGGATGTGATTTTTGCAAGGTATCCCGCAGTAACATAAAATCTTCCCTGAGTGCAGACGGAGCTATTTTTGCGACAGCCGGATTGGATTGCGCAAATAGACCGCAGGATAAGAAAGCGGTTATCAAAAACAATAGAAGACTTTTATGAAATGGCTGCATATTTTTTTTAAATAGGACAGGAAGCCGGCAGAAAAGTTGCAATAAAGAAAAATAATTTGCTAAACCGCAAAGAAACGGGATAGGAAATGACAAAATGTTCCGATATACTTTTTTACGGACCGCTGGATGCAAAGTTTTGCCTGCCGCGAACCTTTGCAGTGGCCGGTATTTGTGTTGCCTGGAACAATAGCAGTCCTGGTTGCCCTATGCATGGGGGGGGGGTACAAGGCAATAAAGCAACCATTGCAAACCCCGTAAAAGACTGCGGAGCGAAGAGTAAAAAAAAGAATAAGGTGTAATTTTACGAATATTTTCGTAGTTTACAGCTGGCAAATTATTCGTACATGAAAAAAATATTTTTCGCCTTCCTTTTACTCAGCATTTTCTGTTGTAGTTTATTCAGCCAGCATTCACTGAACCCGGTACATGCAAAAGACTGGTTCAAACTTGATCCTCTAACGGATTCAATTGCGGGTATTGGTTTATACAAAGCAAATTCATTACTACAAAACAGGAAATCAGTTCCCGTGATTGTCGCAGTTATTGATAATGGGGTGGACATTGAACATGATGCATTAAAAGATCACATCTGGACGAATTCAAAAGAAATCCCGGGCAATGGCATTGACGATGATCACAACGGCTACATTGATGACATGCATGGATGGAATTTCAGGGGCGCGAAAGATGGCACCATCATAGAAAATGAACAGGCTGGCGCAACACAGGTATTCGTTGCATGGAAAAATAAAAAGGTAAATGAAATTTACCGTAAGGCGAAGACAATCTATTTGGACAAACTAAATAACAGCAAGGATTCCAATGATATTAAATACGCCTATAATGTCAGTTATCACTCTTCCAGGTTGATTGCTAACGATAATGGACAACCGGGTAATCACCTCTATGGCAGCCCATTGGTTAAACTAAGCGTTAACCTGTCTCACGGTACACATGTAGCCGGAATAATTGCATCCGTTGATACAAATGTTTTAATTATGCCGGTTGTTGCTTCTACGGCTGTTGGTGATGAAAGGGATAAAGATGTGGCAAATGCAATACACTACGCGGCAGACAATGGCGCGCAAATCATCAATATTAGTTTTTCGAAAACATTTTCGGCCAACAAAGAAGTTGTTGAGGAAGCCATTCACTATGCAGAAAGAAAAAATGTGCTGATTGTTCACTGCGCGGGCAATGACGGTGTAAATAATGATTCAACAGTAAATTATCATTACCCAATAGGGATCTATAATAATGGTAAAAGAGCAAATAATTTTATTACGGTTGGCTGGAACCGGCCATTGTTTGATTACCGGCTTGCACATCCTTATGGAGATTATGGTAAAGTAAATGTTGACTTGTATGCGCCCGGCAGCGATATTTGGTCAACCGTGCCAGGCAATGGCTATGATTTTAAATCTGGTTCAAGTATGTCTGCGCCCGTTGCTTCAGGCGCTGCCGCATTATTGCTTTCTTATTTTCCTTCTCTTACTGCAGTTCAAATAAAAGAGATCCTGATTGCTTCCGTGTTTAAACCGGATCAAATGGTGAACAAACCCCAGACAAAGACTCCCGTTCCATTTAATAGCCTTTCCGTAAGTGGGGGCATTCTGAATGTTTACAATGCAGTAAAAACTATCAGGTGAAAAATATTTTTGGTGAACTATAAAAATAGTTTACATTTGAACTATAAACATAGTTTAATGAAACCCCTTACTAAAGCAGAAGAGCAAATAATGATGGTTTTGTGGAAGATGAAAAGTGGTCTGTTGATGGAAATTGTAGAGAACATGCCCAATCCTCAACCGCATAAAAATACAGTAGCTACCATTCTTAAAACAATGGTGGAGAAAGGGTTTGTAAAAACTGAATCCATTGGCCGGTTTTTCAAGTATCATCCTGCAGTAACAAAAGAAGCTTATTCAAAATCTACATTGGTTAATGTGGCGAAAGGATATTTTGAAGGATCTTTTTCCAACGTGGTTTCCTTTTTGGTAGACGAAGAAAAATTAAGCGTAAAAGACCTGGAGCTTTTACTGCAACAATTAAAAAAGAAAAAATAGTTAATTATGGACATATTGTTTTCATGGTTGATTAAGTCGTTTATCGTTAGCGGCATTTTGTATTTATATTATCTGGTTGCTTTGCGAAATAAGCAGTTTCATTTGTATAACCGGCTTTATCTGTTGGGTACGGTAATGTCAAGCATACTTGCGCCATTCATAAACTTTAAATGGCTTGAAGTAAAAGCGCCACAGACTAAGATACCCAGCTTTTTATTAGCACCTGCGGAAAGACTGCAGGAGGTACAATTTTTTACTACAGATCGGATCATGTTAAGTTGCGCTGTCATTGCGAGTACCGGGCTGCTGGTAATACTTTTTTCGAAAATAGTATGGGTATTTAAGATCAAATCAACTGGGGAGAACACACGAATGCAAGGGTTTAATTTTATTGAAACAGCAGTTAAGCAGGCACCTTTCTCTTTTCTTAATAATCTTTTTTGGAAAAAGGGGATGATAACGAATGATGCCAACGGCCAAAAAATTCTTAAACATGAACTGGTGCACATACAGCAGGGGCATACTTATGATAAACTTTTTTGCCAGTTGGTCTCATGTATATTTTGGATTAATCCCTTCTACTGGCTGATCCAGAAAGAATTGAATATCATCCATGAATTCCTGGCTGACGAAAAAAGTATTAAACACGGAGATGCTCAATCGTTTGCAATAATGTTGCTGCATTCGCACAATGGAGGCAGCTATCTCAATCCATCTCATCCATTTTTTAATTCATCTATAAAAAGAAGATTAATTATGATTACTTCATCAAAGAACAGTCAATATTCTTATATAAGAAGAACATTGACCCTCCCGGTGGGTTTACTCCTGCTGACCGTTTTATCTGTTAGCGTAAAAGCACATACAGATCCAAAGCTAAACCCCGGGCCTGTTCAGGTAACCAAAGTATCTATCCAAAAAAAGGCGACGGGCCAAAGTCCGGGCGATTCGACAGCGGAAGTGAAGATTGATTACGTCAAAACAGATGGTACACCTGCCATATTGAATTTAAAAAATGTACAGTATAAAGCTGATGTGCGCAACCCGAATGAAAAGACGCCTGGTCATAAGAAAGAAGTAAATCAAAACGATCTTCTCCAAAAGCAACATGCTGAGAAACTAGCTGCTGAAAAAGCAGCGCTGAAGTAATTCAATCCAAAAATTTATTGCCGTTGATTATTTGCATCATACCCGTATAAAGGGTAAATAGTATCGCTATGTTCAAAAATAACTGGAAGGTTGCACTGCGCAGACTGGTTAAAAACAAAATTTTCTTTTCTATCAATATCGCCGGGTTAAGTCTTGGCCTTACCTGCTGTATACTGATATTATTGTATAGCAAAGATGAAAATAGTTTTGACAGGTTTCACAAAAACGGAGACCGTATTTATCAATTGGTTTGTGACAGGATTGAAAAAAATGGCGCAGATACAAAGTCAGCTATTGCCGCTATGGTGCAAGGCCCTGCTTTTAAACAAGCCATCCCCGAAATACAGTCTTTCACCAGGGTATACCATAAACAGGCTGTGGTGAAACGGGCAAATCAAACTTTTAATGAAGACATTTGCTGGGCAGACAATAATTTTTTTGACGTCTTTTCATTTCCGCTCCTGCATGGGAATTTTCAATCAATGGCGATAACCGAATCAATTGCCAAAAAATATTTTGGTACAACCGTTGCAATGGGCAAAACAATCCAGGTTGAAATCAACGGACAGTTTGAACCTTTTACTATTACAGGAATTGCAAAAGATCCCCCGGAAAATTCCAGCATCCGGTTTGGTTGCATTGTTCCATTTGAGATTTATGAAAAATCAAACCCTGATAATGGCTGGATGTGGTTTTCTTTTCCAACATATTTCGTTTTGCATCCTGCTGCAAAGATTTCATTACTGCCGCAGAAAATGGAACAGGTATACCAGGTGCAGGCTGCTTCTGA
>JBDUAY010000273.1:0-7857 GCA_040004415.1 Bacteroidota bacterium
ACTTACGGCGGCTTTGCGATGTATTTTTTTTCATATTGCAATTGTTTATCGTGAATCGGCAGGCTTTCGACGTCAGTATGAACGATGATAATTTTTCAATTTTGAATTACAAGTTAATACTTATTTCTTTCCGCCCACTTGTACTCTTTCGCCTCTGTTAGTCTTGTCTGGCATTTGCAAACTGATCAAATAAACCGCCCTGTATAAATTTCGGTTTAATTAATTGCAGACCGCATGCTGCATTCATTTTATCAACCAGGTAAACTGTTAGCTCTGGTGAAAAAGCTTCATCGTGCATATGCATAAAAAAATACAGTTCCTGCAAACCATTACTGAGCCAGTATTTCATACGTTTTACCCATTCGTCTATCCTCGTATAATCTGTTGGGTCGAGGCTATTACCTACATAACGAATAAATGTTTTAGGCACTGTCAGTTCCATGTGCGCAACATCCCTTCTGCCAGCGGTATCCGTAATTACCGCGCCAATATTCAATGAACGCAGTGTATCAAACAGTTCTTTGTTAATTGCTTTATCAGCAAACCAATCCGGGTGGCGGACCTCCAGGAAAAACTGCAGATTGGCCGGCAGTTTTTTTAAATAGGCAAATAATTTATCCCTTTGTTTGGGACTGTACTTTTCGCCAACCTGTAAAAAAATAGGACCGAGATGATCGCCAAAAGCCGATACACTTTCCAGGAATGATTTTGTAAGGATTTCTGTGCTATCAAATCCACTATCATGACTGATGCTGTTGGTAACTTTCGGACAAAACTTAAAATCTTTGCCTGCAGCCTTTGCGGCCCAATTCGCAATTTCTTCTGGTTTATAAATTTGGTAATGCGTAGCGTTTAATTCAATGGCGTTGTAATGCGTCACATATTGATCAAGAAACTGTGCCGGTTTGGTACCCTTCGGATAAATTTTTCCTACCCATTCTTTTCTGCCCCATTTCGCGCAGCCTGTATAAACAAGTGGGTTCTTATCAGTTTGTTTTAACACCAGTTTGTTTGCCGCAGGTTCCCCGGGCAAAGAAAAATCGAGCGCTGCAAGTTCCTTTTCTGTTACACGGCCAAATTCCATTATAAATAACGTTAATGTTTAAACGCAAATTTTACGGCTGGTCCTTTCAGGTTATTCGTTTGCTTTGTTGCTTATTCGTGTTAACCAAAGATGCTTTTGATCATTCCTCCATCAACTGAGATTGTTTGCCCGGTGATATAACCTGAAGCCGGACTCAACAGCCAAACAGCCAGCGAGGCAAAATCTTCCGGCCTTCCCAATCTGCCAACAGGAATTTGTTGTATTCCCTGTTTGCGTGCATCTGCTGCGGATACGCCTGTTTGCTCAGCTTTTTTATTATAAATCCTTTCAATGGCGGGCGTTTCATGAGAACCTGGCCCCATTACATTTAAGGTAATACCCGTTTTTGCAATTTCCTGGCTCAATGTTTTTACAAAACCAACTACTGCCAGCCGTAACGAATTACTCAGCACCAGGTTTTCTATTGGTTGTTTCACGGAAGAACTTTCTATATACACAATCCGTCCATAGTTATGTTGTTGCATGTTGGGGACAAGTGTCTGCGTAATATTTACTTTCCACCGCAGTATGTTTTGGTAGGCAGCATCCCAATCTTCCAGCGTTGTTTCAAGAACGGTTTTAGCAGGAGGCCCGCCTGCATTTACCAGCATACCATGCAACTGCCGGTCGCCGATTGCTTCTTTTATTTTATCGATGATCTCTTGCCGCGTTATATCTCCCGCGATAATTTCCACTTGTTGGGGCATGGCTGCTTTTAGTGTTTCGAGCGTATTGTTGTTTCTTGCAACCGCAATAATATTTGCACCTTCATTTACCAGGGCCAATGCAATTGCCTTTCCAAAACCGCTCGTAGCCCCTCCAACAACAAAAAGCTGATTTTTTATACTGACATCCATAATTGTTCTTTTATTGATTTAAATAATAATGCCCAGCAATAAACAGATAACAACAATAACGGGTGACGGAAGTTTGGTGAAAAATAAAAGACAAAACGTTCCGGCTATGACAAGAATATCTACGATGCTGATCATATTGAGTCTATCGAGGCCGGCCAGCGAAACGTCTTTCATCATATACAAGGTTGCTGCAAACATAATACCGGCAACCGCAGCATTAATACCTTCCAGGGCCCTGTACACCGCAGCATATTTTTTCAAATTATGCCAGATCGGATAAAAGAATAACGCCAGCAAAAGACTTGGTAAAAAAATAGCGACCGATCCAATAACCGCACCGATTATCTGCATCATTGTTCCGCGATCTTTCATGGCCAGGCCGCCGGTAAAAGATGCGATGGAAAATACCGGTCCGGGAATCGCCCGTACGATGCCGGCGCCCGTATAAAAATCATCCCGATCAATACTTACGACAGATTGTTTTTTATCCTGGTTTTTCCTGATTACTATTTGCGATTTCGGACGTTCCACAAATTGCTCGTACATAAAAGGAATCAATACCTGTCCGCCACCAAACACCAGGCTTCCCATACGAAAATTGTTTTCGAAAAGGTTTAATGGACGTCGGTTGTTCCAATCGTGTAAACGCGCTACTTCACTGGTTACACCTGCGGTAATAAAAATTACTGCAAATAACCAAATATTCCACCACTTAATTTTTTGTGGTTTTACTTCTGTCTGTGGTATTCGTTTACTGCTAAGATTTGTAACAAAGCCTGCCAGCAAAATCAACAAGGGAAAAATAAACGGCGCCTTAAAGAAAATAAAACAAACAATAAAAGTAACTGCTGCTATCATTTGTGTTACTGTATTTTTTACCGCTATCTTAAAAGCGTAAAAAGCAGCGAAGGCAAGAAACCCTACGGCCATTGGCGCAATGAATTTGAATATATCTGTCTTGAGTGTTTTTTGATCAATATATTCAAGTAAAAAAGAAAATGCACCCATTAGCATACAGGCTGGCAAAATCCATATAACAAGCGTTAATACGGCCAATGGCACACCGCCTCTTTTATAACCAATTAATGTTACTGTTTGTGTTGAAGAGGCGCCCGGCAATAGTTGGCAAAAAGAATTTAGGTCAAGCAATTCTTCTTCTGTGATATCTTTTCTGCCATGCACAAATGTTTTCAGCATCATGGCAAAATGGCCCTGCGGACCACCGAAAGCCGTAATGCTGTAAAGAAAAACGGCTTTCAAAAAAGGTATGTGTCGGAGCAGGATCATCAGGCGCGTTGAAAAAATATTTTTTTGTCGTACAATTTATCAATAGCACAGCTATCCGCCAAATTGAATTTACCGTATCAACGGTAATAGTGGTACAGCTCTATTTCTTCAAGCACTTTATCTGGCACCAGGTAGCGCACAGATTTTCCTTTTTTAATCATCTCACGTATATGGGTAGACGAAATTTGCAGCAGGGGGGCATCAGATGTTTCAATTCTTGCGCAGAGCGTATTTACAATGTCAAACCCGAATCTTTTATACACATACAGCGTGTGATCTTTTACCAGCACGGTGGCATTTTTCCATTTATGAAAATTTTGCAGCCCGTCACTCCCCATTACGATTGAAAATTCGTGTTCAGGATGTTTCTCTTTTAAATAAGTAATGGTATCGATTGTGTAGGATGGCCGCGGCAAATGAAATTCAATATCGCTCACCTTTAACCTGGATTCTACCTCCACCGCCAGTTTTACCAAATGGAGGCGGTGATACTCATTTAACAGTGAAGCAGATTCCTTAAATGGATTTTGCGGAGAAACGACGAGCCATACCCTGTCAAGATCCGTTGTCTGAACCATATGACTGGCTATAATGCAATGACCAATATGAACAGGGTTAAAAGAACCAAAGTACAATCCTATCTTCATATTGAATTGTAAATCAAATGTTTATGTTAGCAACTTCGGACAAGTTAGGCGTTTTATTTTTACAAAGGAGCCATTTTTTCCACAAAAATGTTCTGTGCTTCGTTCAATCGTAAGCTCAGGCTATAACCCGAAACGCTGATTGCTATCGGGTCGCCCAGTGGGGCCACCTGTTCAACCCTGATGGTTTCGCCGGGTACACACCCCATTTCCATCAGCTTTAAAAAAATATCATTGTTTTCAAATGATTTTATAAGTACCGTTTCGCCTACGGGTATTTCTGACAATCTTCTTAACATCGTACTGCAAATCTATGCTGTATGATCAGGTAAATTATTACGACTTTTGGAAATGCCTGTTAAGAATCCTGTTTCCGTTCATTTTCATTTTCAGCACACTGGTTTAACACTAAAGGACCGAAACAGGTTGAAGATATTCATTTTGTCTATTTGCAAAAGAGAAAAAACGGGTATTGCTTCCCTTAACTATATCTTTTGTTCTGATAAATATCTGCTCGAAATAAACAAAAGCTTTCTTCAGCATGATTATTATACTGATATAATCACGTTTAACCTTGCAGCTAAAAACACGCCTGTTGAAGGTGAAATATATATAAGTCTGGACCGCGTCCGGGAAAATTCCAAAGAGTTAAATGAATATTCTTCCAGGGAACTTCACCGGGTTATTTTCCACGGGGTGCTTCATTTATGCGGTTACGGTGATAAAACGCCAAAAGAAGCTCAGGTTATGCGCCAAAAAGAAGACTTCTACTTAAATGCCTACTTCTATTAATGTTCCACGAATCACAGTTTCACCATGAAACTGTGATTCGTGGAACATATTGCTTAATTACCTTTGCTTTATGCCTAGAAAAAAATGGGTTCCGCAAACTGATATAACTCCTTCGCTTCTGAAATTCAGGGAGAAAAAAAAATGGCAAATCGCCTTACGCAGGTACGTTATTGAACAACAGGCCTGTGTTCCATATGCTCCATACTTTGGCCTTGATATTAAAACAATGAGAGCTTGGTTTGAAACGCAATTTGAAGATGGGATTGGTTGGGATGATTTTGGTAAAGCCTGGCGGTTTGATCACTTAATTCCGGTAGCCTGTTTTGACTTCAACGATGATGACGACTTACAACTCTGTTGGAATTTTACCAATATCAGGGTTGAACTTCTATCCGAAAGCAGGGAAAATGGCCCCCATCTCAATTTTTTAGCAGCGAAAGGATTCTTCAAGGCTTTACATGATGCGACACAGTATGCACCTTGCCTCAAACTCCTTAAAAAAATAAGTACCCTGGAAGGTTTCGAAAAACCTGGTATCGAAAAGCAACAAGCCTTCATTCGTAAAAACAAAAATTACCTGGATGTAGTTGAGGGGTACTCCTCTTTTGAATTTGAGTTGATCAATAGTGGAAGAAGTATAGAAGATGTCATGAAAGAAGTCAATTTTCTGAAAAAGTTTTAAAGTAATTTTGCCAATTATGTTTCCTGAATATGATGTTATCGTTGCGGGCGCAGGACATGCCGGATGCGAGGCTGCTGCAAGTGCGGCCAATCTTGGGTCCAAAGTATTGCTGATTACCATGAATATGCAAACCATTGCTCAAATGAGTTGCAACCCCGCCATGGGCGGCATTGCCAAAGGCCAAATTGTGCGGGAGATTGACGCCCTTGGTGGATATTCCGGAATTGTTTCAGATATCAGTACTATCCAGTTCAGAATGCTTAACCGGTCGAAGGGGCCGGCCATGTGGAGCCCGAGAACACAAAATGACCGGATGCTCTTTGCATCAACGTGGCGGGAGAAACTTGAGCAAACACCCAATGTTGATTTTTACCAGGATACTGTTGTTGGGTTAATTATAAAAGAGGGGAAAGCCTGCGGGGTAATAACCGGCCTGGGTAATGAGATAAAAGCAAAGTCGGTTGTAATTACCAGCGGAACATTTCTAAATGGCATTATTCATATTGGTGAGAAAAGATTCGGTGGAGGACGGGTAGGCGAGAAGGCGGCAACTGGAATTACCGAACAACTTGTTTCGCTTGGTTTTGAAAGTGACCGCTTGAAAACTGGTACACCTCCGCGCGTTGATGGAAGAAGCCTCGACTATACCAGGATGGAAATACAGGAAGGCGACAAAGAGATTATTGGTTTCTCATTTCTCGACTCAAAAAAAATAAAAGCTGAAGATCAAAGAAACTGCTGGATAACGTATACAAGCCAGAAAACACATGATATATTAAAAACTGGTTTCGACCGCAGTCCGATGTACACCGGCCGGATTGAAGGAATTGGTCCCAGGTATTGCCCCAGCATAGAAGATAAAATTCACCGTTTTGCGGAACGGGACCGGCACCAGATTTTCGTTGAACCAGAAGGATGGAACACCGTAGAAATTTATGTTAACGGTTTTTCTACTTCACTGCCGGAAGATGTTCAATACGAAGCAATTCGTACTATACCTGGTTTTGAAAAATCCAGGATGTTCCGCCCGGGATACGCCATTGAATATGACTTTTTTCCCCCCACACAGTTAACGTATACGCTTGAAACAAAAGCTATTAGCAATTTATTTTTTGCTGGTCAAATTAACGGAACAACTGGTTATGAAGAGGCGGCCTGCCAGGGATTAATGGCAGGAATTAATGCACACCAAAAAACATTCAATCTCGAGCCTTTTATCTTAAAAAGAAGTGAAGCTTACATCGGTGTATTGATTGATGATTTGATTAGCAAAGGGACCGAAGAACCGTACCGGATGTTTACATCGAGGGCCGAATTCAGAACACTTTTGAGACAGGATAATGCAGATTTACGGCTTACAGAAATGAGTTACCGGATTGGCCTGGCCTCGCAGGAAAGAATGGAAAAAGTAATTGCCAAACGAAATGGTGTTGAAAAAATAAAAACGGTGCTGAAGGATTTCACGATTGATCCATCCGAAATTCAGTCTCTGCTGGAAGAAAAAAGCTCAGCAATGTTGGTCCAAAAACAAAAAGCAATTCAGCTGATACTGCGACCAAATATTGATCTATTATCATTGATGAATGCACTTCCCGAACTACAAAATAAGCTACATCAGTATTCCGCCGAAACCATAGAACAGGCCGAAATACAGTTAAAATACCAGGTTTATATTGAAAAAGAGCATGATTTAGTGAAAAAAATGGCACAATTGGAAGATCTACTGATACCCGAAACGTTCGATTATAACCGCATAAATTCACTCTCGAACGAAGCCCTTCAAAAGTTTAAAAAAATACGGCCACGTACTTTAGGCCAGGCCAGTCGCATCAGTGGTGTTAATCCAAGCGATGTGCAAATTCTCATGATTTTTATGGGGCGATAATTACTATTCGAAACTATTTAAAGTCCATATTTAGCGCTGATCTGCAACATACGCTCAATTGGCTTTTTAGCAGCAATTCGCAAGTTTTCTTCCATATTTATCTCCGGAAGTTCATATTTCATGCACAAATACAGCTTTTCCAGGGTATTCAGCTTCATATGGGGGCAATCGTTACAAGCGCAACTATTATCTGGCGGGGCCGGAATAAAAGTTTTACCAGGCGATTCCTTTTGCATCTGGTGCAATATACCGGTCTCTGTTGCCACTATAAACTCTTTTGATACATCTTGCTGAGAAAATTTTAATAAGCCAGTAGTGGACCCTATATAGTCTGCAATCCTTAAAATAGGTTCCTCGCACTCAGGATGCGCTATTAATTTAGCATTTGGATGCCTTATTTTCAATTTTGTAATCCTTTCCAGGCTAAAAATCTCGTGTACCATGCAGGCACCGTTCCAAAGAACCATATCACGTCCTGTCTTTTTCACCAGGTAAGCCCCAAGATTTTTATCCGGCGCAAAAATTATCTTTTGATCTGCTGGTAAACTTTCAACAATTTTTTCGGCATTACTGCTGGTGCAGATGATATCACTCAAGGCTTTAATTCCCGCGCTGCAGTTTATGTA
>JBDUAY010000274.1:0-7827 GCA_040004415.1 Bacteroidota bacterium
TCTGTCTCACTATCGGTAACCCGCACACCGTAATCACCGGTGGAAATTTTTTCTGAAATACTTTGAATGACGCGGATACGACGGCTGATGCCGGCGTCCTTGTCTATTAATTCTTCCTGCAACCTGGCCCTATCAGCAATATCACGATTCATGTTCACATAAAAAATTACGGTGATCAGGATGGCCAGCAGCGCTCCAGCAATAATAAGTGGCGGGGTGATGGATGCAAAACTGTTCCTGCTTGCCGTTCTTGTCTGCAGAATCGTCTGTTCGCGGGCAATCATATCAGCCACCACCACCCGTATGCTGTCCATTGAATTTTTTCCCTGTTGCATATCAGACAGGGTAACGATGTCTGTCATTCTTTTTTTGCCGATCATATCCTGCCAGTTCCAGAACCGCCTATTAATCCTTTCCTCCAGCTTTTGCAGTGGCTGCTGCTGGTCCGGATTATCTGCCGTAAGTTGCCGGATGTCGCCAATCAGTATTTTTACTTTATCTGCCGAACCGGTGTACGGATCCAGGTATTGATCTTTTCCGGTTACCAGGAACCCGCGTTCCCCGGTTTCAGCATCTTTCATAAAAGACATGGTTTCCTGGAGCTTCTGCACCACTTCATTGGTATGCTTAACCAGCGTAGCACTGGCCAGCAGGTTGTGAACACTTACCCAGGAGGCAACCGAGCTGCCAACCAGTACAAGCAGTGAAACACCAAAACCGATCAGCAGGTTTCGCTTCAGCGATGATTTCATATCCAGCATTTATTCTTTAACAATTAGTGGGAGTGTAAAATAAAAAAGTGAGCCTTTACCAGGTTCACTTTGTACGCCAAATTTTGCATCATGGCGATTTAATATCTCTGCACAAATATAAAGCCCGATGCCAAGGCCCTGCGCCCGTGCAGCACTTTCCGAAACGCGGAAAAATTTTCCAAATATTTTTTCCTGGTTTTCCGCAGATATACCAATTCCTGCATCCTGCACGCCAAAATACAAATTGCCTTCTTCTGTAACGCGGGTTATAACAGATAGCCGGGTACATGAAGGCGTATACTTAATTGCGTTACTGATAAAATTTATAATGACTTGTTCAAGCCGTAATGCGTTTCCGCGTGTCCATGCATCCACCGTATTATTATGCTCTATTGTTACCGCAGGATAAATTTGACGCAGCATATCCAGCGTAGATGCCACCAGCTCCTCAAAATTAAGTTCGTGCAGATCAAACTTAAGTTCACCGTTTTCTATTTTGGAAACATCCAGCAGGTCATTGATAAGGCCATCCAATTTATTCACCTGGTTCAGCGCACGTTCTGCAAATGCTCTTGTCTTTCCATCTTCCGTCAGCACCTTGTCCATGATTTGTAAATAGCCTTTAATACTTGTCAGCGGTGTTTTTAGTTCATGACTGGCAATACTGAGAAATTCATCTTTCTTTTTTTCAACCTGTTTTTGCTCTTCAATATCTGTGAAAGTTCCAACCCATCGGATTACTTTACCGTGCTCGGCAACCGGAACAACCCGTAGCAGGTGATAGCGAAAATCGTTGCTGTCCAGTTTACCGATACGCGTTTCCAGTTCCAGCGCGCTGGTACCGCCCAGCATTTTTTTCCATTGATCACTAATAACGGGATCGCCGGGACAAACACCCGGAAATTTTTCAAGGGAAGGGGAGTAGTCATACCAGCGCTCATTCACATAATCAATTTCTCCCAGCGCGGTGGCTGTAAAAGCGACCTGTGGAATGGATGCAAGTATTCCGTGAAGCTCCCTCGCTTTTTCCCTGATCTCTGCTTCTGCGATAATACGAAAAGTTATTTCCGACTCGAGTTTCGCCTGCGTTGTCAGCAGTTGGCTGTGTTGCTCATATAAACGGTGGAGCGTTTTAACCTTTAGCAGCAGGATGTCAGTATCAATAGGTTTAACGATGTAATCAACCGCTCCGGAAGCGTATCCCTTTGTAATAAATTTCTTTTCTGTATTAACGGCAGAGAGAAATATTAGCGGAATATCCCTTGTTCTATTATTGCCGGATAAAAACTCAGCCACCTCGAAACCGTCCATTCCCGGCATTTGAACATCCAGTATGATGAGTGAATAGTTATTTTTTAATGTTTTGGTCAATGCCTCATCGCCACTGCCAGCAGTGTCAACAGCAAAGGAGTGAAGTTCAAGAATGGATTTAAGAGAAAAAATATTTTCCGGCCTGTCATCAACAATCAGGATCATAAAAAATTGGTCTGTTTAACACTGATTTATAATGGTAGGAAAAGGATTTGTCATAAGGGGTGCGTAAAGATACAAACTAGACCAATAAAAATTCAATTGTGATTTGAATAACTAATTATTGCATTCATTACCCGTATTATGGCTGATTATTCAAACGAGAAAATAAATACCCGTTGCGCCGTTACAATGTGGAAGTTTCATATTGCCGGCAATTGGTTCAACGCTTGTAGAACACGGTACGGCGTTTGAAACATAGCCTGTCAAACATTCGGATAAAAATTATAAACATTTCCAGCAACCGGCACATAGATCTATATTCACTGTATATTACTGTTGCTGGCGATGCTGTTTAACACGTTGTTGTGCTTAGAATCTGTTCTTAATTACTACTAATAGGCGTTCGAACATCCTGATATGATATCAAAAAGAAAAGTGTTTAAGATTGCCGCCTGGCTGCTTGGTTGCCTGGCAGGCGTATATCTTTTACTTTTATTCATCGCCGGGGTCTATATTAATCATCAGCAACAACGCATCCTTCAATATATTACCACAGAACTGAGCCGGCATATCCGGGGAAATATTGCTGTACGGACAATGGACGTTAGCCCGTGGACGAGTTTTCCGTCTATCGACTTCCGGCTGAACGATTTAGTCATTTCAGATAGCATGCACCACCTCCCCGTATTGACGCTTCAAACGGCGTCTACGTCGTTTAGTTTATTCCAGCTTATCGGTGGGAAAACAGTTGTTAGCAACCTGCTGCTGGAAAATGGCATGTTGCATCTGCTGACTGACAGCACCGGCTATTCAAACAGCTTTCTCAGGAATGATAGCAGCGCGGTTGGTCAGCAATCCGGTGCCGCCGCAGTGTCGATTGCGCAAATCATTGTAAAAAACATCAGCATCAGCGTGGAAGACAAAATAAAAGAAAAAGAAATCTCTTTTATAGTACATTCCCTGCATGCGCATATTGTTACGGGTGATAGCCTGCGGTTCATCAGTATGACGGAAAAAATAACGATGAAAAAAGGTCTTGGGTTTAACCTGGCGAAAGGTGCCTTTTTAGAGAACCAATCTATTAATGGCAACTGGAATTTGCAGTATAACGCTGATGCAAAAACGATTTCATTTACCGATGCACGTGTTGACATCAGCAAACACCCTTTTGTATTGAACGGGCAGTTTTCTTTTCAGTCACAAAACCCGTCGTTTCGCATTGGGTTTGCAGTTAAGCAAATTCCTTATACGCTTGCAAAGGAAATTGTATCAGTACACATCCGTGAAAAATTAGCCATGTATGACGTGCGGCTGCCGCTGGATGCAGATGGTGCAATCGAAGGCTCTTTGCTTCCTGCGCACGAGCCTGCCGTGGATATTAACTGGCAAATAAAAAACAACACCGTAGTAACAGAAGCGGGTACTTTCGGTAAGTGCAATTTCGATGGCAATTTTATGAATAGCGTTAGCCCTGGTGCTGACCATGTGGATAGCAATTCGCGCATCAGTTTTCGTAATCTTAGTGCCGAATGGGATGGCATTCCATTCACGGCAGACAGTGGAAATGTTACCAATCTTGATAGTGCGCGCCTGCAAGTGCGTTTACGCAGCCGGTGCAAACTGGAAGATCTCGATAGTAAACTTGGTATGCAGGATATTGCTTTTAAAAAAGGTGATGCCAGTTTTGACCTGTTATACGACGGGCCGATTGTCCGCGATAAATCTATGTTACAGGATATCCGTGGATCAGTAACCATAAAAGACGGCGCAATTGATTACACGCCACGCGGATTTAATTTCATCCAGTGCAACGGCACCGTGTTGCTGTTTAAAGATAGCATACGCATGGACGATTTCAGTTGCAAATATGGCGACAATCAATTTAACGTTGTGGTGCACGGTTCCAATGTACGCCGGGCGATGGTGGCTGGCGATGCGTCAAAACTGGCGGTAATAGACTGTTTTGTGCGTGCACCTTTTATAGACCTGGATGATTTTACCAGTTTGTTTGGCCAGGAGAAAAAACGCAATACCGCGAAAAAGGTAACCGGAAGTTTTGCTGCTACTGCACGCAGCATCGATGCCATGCTGGACAATAGCATCATCGGGGTACATGTGAACGCCGCAGCATGCAAGCATGGAAGCCTTCACGCAACCAATCTCGATGCGGTGGTAAGTTTTGAGCCACAGTATTGGGCGCTTAAAAAAATTTCAATGAACCTGGCCGGTGGAACGATTGCCTGCAGCGGCAAAGTGTTGCTTGCTGCAGACAATAAGCACCAGGCATTTTTCAAAATAAAAGTTGACAATGCAGATATCAGTAAACTGTTGTTTGCCTTTGATAATTTTGGACAGGAAGCGATCACGTCTACCGAGCTTTCTGGTCGTTTTTCAACCATTGCTTCATTAGAAAGTGGTATCGATGTATCTGGCCATATCGTTCCCGCAAGTATAAAAGGGGAGGTGGATTTTTCTTTGCAGCAAGGCGTTTTGCAAAATTATGATCCGCTTAACCGGCTGAAATCATTTGTATTTAAAAACAGGGATATGAGCAACGTACGGTTTGCGGAATTAAAAGATAAATTTAAAATAAATGGCAATATGATCTCCGTGCAACGGATGGAGATTCAAAGCAGTGCATTCAGGCTTTTTCTTGAAGGAAATTATGGGCTTGCAAAAACCAATACTGATTTACTTATACAAGTGCCTTTCAGCAATTTAAACGGGAATAGCTTCGACGAAGAAAAAGATCCCATCAACAAAGGAGTAAGCGCAAAAAGCGGCGCCAGTATCTGGCTGAGGGCTGTGAATGGTGAAGATGGTAAGGTGAAAGTTAAGCTGACCATGAAAAAGAAAGTAAAAACGACGGAACCCGGTACATAGATCTCATCAAGTTGAAGATAGAAATATTGTTTCCTGAGGGAATAAGAGATTCATCAAGCTAGCAAGCTTCACTCAGTGAAATACTATTACAATTTATTTAAAGCTATTATATTGTTCATCTGTAACTGGTTCAAGCCAATCTACCACACCTTTTTCTGTATTAATACTGATAGCGTAGTAAGCAAATTTACTGTTGGGAATAAGTGATGCCATTTTCCCGGAAGGGAGATTTCTGAATCGTCACACTTGCGGACCCGTCTCTGGTAACAGGTCATTTTCAAGAATGTGCCTTTATTTTCTGCATTCATTGCAAACTTTTACATGTCTCTGATTAGCTGCACGATTACGGCGACAATTAAAATTTGGATTATTATTCCCTCGCCATGTTTTATATGTCAACTGCTTGTCCGCTATAAGATGCACGTGACGGCAAAAGTATTTATCATCAAAAATTCTTCCTGCAAATATTATAGCTGTTTCGCATCATCGCTCCATAGGTCATTTGAAGTCTGACTTCACAACATTTTAAAAAAATAAGCTGCAAAACACCCTCCACTGTAATTTTCTGCATACTCGCCCGTAAATCGTGTTCACCTGTAATAAAAAAGCTGTTTCTTTGCAGGGCAGCCTTCTTTTATATTGTTCACGTTACCCCAGTGTTAAATTTAGCGAGTATGCATAACAGGGTGATAAAAATCAGTTTCGTTATATTGGTGATTCTTGCAGCGCAGGGATGTACAAAACATAATAATGACGAAGCGCAGTCAACGAATAATATCATTGAAACAATGCCGCCGGTGCAGACTGCAGTTGCCGCAAATGTGAATGGGTTTATAGGTGGCTACTATGAAGCATTACCTGTACATTACCAGTCAACCACTAAAAAATATCCATTGCTTATTTTTTTACATGGTGGTGGACAACTTGGAGATGGCACTACCGATCTTCCGCTGGTGTTGGTTGATGGGGTTGCCAAAACAATCAATGAACAAAAATTCCCACCTGATTTTACGGTCAATGGTCATCATTTTTCTTTTATTGTTTTATCCCCGCAGTTTAATGCATATCCCACTGATTCTGCAGTTTTGTCCTTTATACGATATGCACTGAAGAAGTACCGCACAGATCCGGCAAGGGTATATTTAAGTGGTTTGAGTATGGGTGGAATACTGACCACAGAAATGGGCGGCCTGTATCCGTCATTGTTTGCAGCGGTGGCACCACTCGGCGGAGAATCATTTTCTGCCGACAAAACTTTATATGCCGCTGGTATTGCACATGGCAACCTGGCGTTGTGGGACTTTCACAATTCTGAAGATCCATTTGTACTGTCTTCCGTAGCAACCGATTTTGTTGGTTTGATCAATGGTAATCATCCTGGCATCCCGGCACGCCTTACTATGTTTAAAGCCTGGGGACATGATGCATGGACACAGGCACTCGATCCTTTGTATAAAGAAAATAATATGAACGTATACGAATGGATGCTGCACTACAGCCGGTGAAATTCAACCAGCGCGGCCGTCTAACTTATTTAACCGACAGAATCTTGATTTAAAAACAACGAAAGTCGAATGCGCTGACTAACGGTTCTCATTTCAGCATTGTGACTGTTGCGTAATTTTGCTATTAAACGCAGCAGCCGATTCCCATCTTTGCGAACAAAAGATTTTCAGCAAGTATGATGCCGCTGCATCAATGCATTTACCTCCGCAGAGCCTTATGAAAAATGAAAAGCAATCAGTTATTCAAAACTTATTTACTTGCTTCCGCAATCACTTCTTTATTTAGCCGGATATACTCACCGCTCTTCGCATCGGTTGCTGCTTTGATGCCGTCCTGGGCAGTTGAAATGGCTGCATGTTTATCGCCCTTCTTTAATTCAACACGTGCTTGCCATAGCCGGGCAACCATCAGTGGCATCCCGGGCACTTTTTCTATCTGTTTCGACCATTCCAATGCCTTCGTCATATCCTTATTGTTATTCCAGTAATAAATGACAGCTTCGTAATAAGGTTTTTTATCGGTTTGCATGGCCGAATCAATTCTTGCCATTACTGTGGCATCAATATCGCAGGTTAAATGAATTACCAGGGCCGTGTTTTCCCATTTTACATGCAACTCACCACTCGTCGGGTAGACATTTGCGAACTGCATCATAAATGTCTCTTCCGGTTGCTGCAACTTCATAGGTTTTACAACAAAGCGCAGAAAGTCGTCGCTTTCGTGGTATGTGTATGCTCCCCATTGCTGAGGCTTTTTACTCAAAATGATCGTCCACTGTTTTTCTCCGGGTACACTGAACAGGCCATATTCGCCGGCGGGCACTTTATGTCCTTCTATTGATACATCGTCACTGAATTTTATTACTGTTGCCGAATTTGCACCGGTCCGCCATACCTGGCCATACGGCTCCGTATAACCAAAAATTTTCCGGCCTTTGGTATTAGGTCTTGAATAAATTAATGTAATGGTGCCCAATCCAAACCCCTGCACAATGGTCTGACTGGAACTGGGCTGGGGGGTAAGCTGCGGATAACTATTGAAGGATAGTGAGAAAACAGTCGCCGCAAGGAGGGAGAAAAACTTCATAGCAAAATAATTTTGATGTAAAATAGAAGCGTGATTTTGATGCAATGTATAAAAGATTACGCTTTGTTATGCAGAACAGCAGTAATATGCCACGAATCATTGATCCCTGGCATTGACAATAAAAGCA
>JBDUAY010000275.1:0-7826 GCA_040004415.1 Bacteroidota bacterium
TTCCTGGTAAATGGCAACCCGGTGCGAGCGTACGAAATCTGCAGTAGATTTACCCGGATCCTGCAGCTGCAAAAAAATTGCTTTCGATGGAAGGGAAGGCATGTGGCAGTCAATACAATTTTCACTTAAAACAATACCCACATTAGGTTTTACTTTACATTCCGGTTGTGTAGTACCGTTATGACATGTCATACAACGCTGTGAATATAAGGCGGGCTGACTAACTTCCCGCCCGTGAACACTGTGGCAGGATGAGCAGGTCATCTGGCTGTTTTTAAAACACTTGCTGCTCGTGAGTAATCCATATTGATTTCCATGTACATCCAGCATAGCAGCACTGTCAGTATTATATTTTGGCAAAGAAAAATCTTCCAGTTTATCGCCGGTCTTAAAAGAAAAAGCAGGTTTTGTTGCAATGCGGATACCAGAATGACATAACGCACAGAGATCAAGATTTTGCTTTCTGCTTAAATCTTTTTCATGCAAAATATATTTGGCTGTCTTTTCCTGCGGATGAGCCAAATGATAAGACACATGCTCCGCTGAAGGACCATGGCAGCGTTCGCAATTTACTCCATAAACGATGGAGCTTTTGTCGAAATAATGTACGTTATCACCTGCATCTTCAAAAGCAGCATTCGAACCGTGACACTCCAGGCACCTTGCCCCGATAAGCCGGGTAAACCGGGGCATACCTGCCGGGTAACCCGGACTGTTGCACCAGGTTTTAGCAGGTATATAATATGATACGGGCAGCTGATACAACAGGTTCTCTTTCCAGTACAAATACGTTTGTCCTTTTTTACCAGAACCCACTACAATATCCATTGCTTCACTATGCGTAGCTTCACCGTTTATATATACGGTCTGAAAAAAAGCACTGTCTTTTTTTTCAAGCTTTACATCTACAAATTGATTGTACCTGAAATCATTTTTCCCGCTATCGAAACTTCCTTTAATAAACCCGGCAGCAGCGGGCCGTGATGTGAGGTAGTGGCCAGTTCCAATAAAACTATCATAAATAGCTTTATGACAACTTTTACAGGATGCTGACCCGGCATACAAGCTGTCAGACAAAACGCCCGTGTGTACAATTGTGTTTGTTTTACTAAACCCAGAACACAGCATGACACCTGCAGATACCAGCAAAAGCAGCAGCAGTGTAATGTAATGTTGTTTTTTAAAAGTGCGTAAAAAGCCCGGCATGCAATTCTTCAGATTTTACCAGGTAATGTACTCAATTGATATGAATATGCCGCCGCCTGTTTAAAAAAAGCTGTCTCCGGTATGATCAACTAACGGCAAAACCCGACTTCTTTGATCAGCCTGCCTTAAAACTAAACATGCGCTTAGATTATCTATTTCACGCCGGCTAAAAATCATTTTTCATTTACCAGCAACAACCAACCTTTATTTTTTTCTACTGGTATCATTTCATCTTTTGAAAAATGCTGTGCAGGTTGAAAATCCTTTATTTCCGGTGCAATGATAACAGCCTTGCTTTCATCAATACCCAACGCTTTCCAATCGATCTTCAACTGCACCTGCACCGTATGAACAGCCCAGCTGGCAATAGAAATAAGCGTCATACCTTTCTTTTTATATACGGTCGCTAATACAGTACTGTCAGACGTCTTAACCGGGCAATGGCTACTCCAATAGCCAATCATTTCTGTTCCCTGCATACCAAAGTCGTTCCAAAGGCTCCACAACGGTTTGGGATTGCTTTTGTCGCTCCAGCCAAGACGGCTGGTCATGCCATACACCATTCCCCGCCAGGGATTACCATCACCCTGCAACATTTCTCCCATCAATCCAAAAGGAATACCGCTCACTTCAGTTAAAAAGAATCCGGGATCATTTTTTTCATAATCAAAATATTCGCCAAACCATAAGCGGTTCAGGTAGGGGAAATGCTCCATATATAAAATAGCACTGTTATTAAACCCATCACTTTTATTATACTGATTAGCAGAATGCAAATCAATAATACCCGGATGATTGTCCTGGGTTAAGACACGTTTTATTCTTTTCATCGTGATGCGATCAAATGCCACATCATCTAAATAAATACCGTCGATACCCACATTCTGGGTGAGCCAGTTCATGCCTTCCACATAATAATTATGCCAGCGGTTCATACCGCTATTAATTATAGCCGCATCTTTTAATTCTGGCACAAACCAGGCGGCAATATAGTCATCACCCAAATGTTCCTGCAACCAGCTAAAGCCGCCACCTTTGCCGGGTGAATACACTTCGTGACCGAGGCTTCGTAATGCAGCCGTCTCATACGCATGATCAGATAATTCCCGCACGGTGTTATAAATTTTCACTTTTAACCCAAGCGTATGCGCCGTATCAATGTAACCTTTCATTTTTTTCCATTCTATAAAAGGATAATTGATCCACGGATTAATTGGTGTAGCATGATGAATATTTATAACAGTAGCGCCAGTTGCTTTTATAGAATCGAGGCTATTATACTTATGATAAAAACGGTTGTTCCATTGAAAATCTGTGTTCAATGTATGGAACGGCGTTACAAGAAAAGTGAAATTATAATACAGCACACCGCCCTTTTTTATAAACCGTTTACCGCTATAATTGTTGGCAAGAATAGCGGTACCTTTTTGAGCAACCGTTATGCCACCTTTACCCTCGTTGGCCCATGAAGATGGCAGCAGCAAAGGCTTTTGTAAATAAAAATTTGTATTGAGTGGGCGGGTATATTTTTCATCGCGCAAAGAATATTGCAGTCCCGCATTTACAGCGCCGATCCATGCGCCATCCTGGTTCTTATTGGCAACGTCCCATTTCCAGCCAACACTATCCGGACGAATATCTCCTTTTTGACCGAGACCCATTAAATAGGTTGCAGCCTCTTTTTTAAAGGGAAGGTGCATGGTGATCTCTTTCATGTCTGCATCTTCCAATGCAGTTACTTTAACTGCATAAGAAATAAATCCGTCAAACTCCAGTGATCCGGAAACGGCTATCTGCAGTGTGTCGTTTGTGTTAACAGCGGTCCACTCAATAGTACCTGGTTCTTTTTTTGTAAACTGTACACCACCATTTTTAAACTTCATGTCTTTGCCGTCTTTGGCGCGGGTAAAATGAAAATGAACAGGCTCCGTAAAAAGATTGTTTGGCTGCTCTGACATCCCTGTCATTTCTTCCGTAAAAAAGGTTTGAATTTGTTTGGGAAAGCCATCATTATTCAATTCAAGTTTCCTACCCAGCAGACTGATAACATTACCATTCGCGGTTAAGGGTATATAAGGCGCAATTACATCATTTTGTTGCGCCAGGGCAGAGTTTAACCAGGCCAGCCGTGTCATTTTGCGTGGATTATTTACGCCATGATTAACCGCCATATTATTACTAACGGCAATGGACACATTTATTTTTTTATCTTTTGTACCAGCAGCCTTTACCGTAGCTATGCCATTGTATATACCACTGACTGCCCGTGCCGGAATTTCTACAACGCACCATAAAGCCTGTACAGTTCCGGCAGCAATTGTAATATTATTTTTCAGCGGAATATTGTTGTAGCCTGTTCCATCTGTATTAATGCAGGAAATATTTTTCGCATCAATTGTTCCACCCGTTGTATTTTTTAAATCAGAAAAAGAGACCTGTATATTCTGCAAGTTTTGCAAAGCGTACACACCCAGTTGAAAAGAAAAATTTTCTCCTTTATCAACTGTATCTTTAAAATGTATGGTGGCGCCTTTTGTAATCCAGCGTTGAGGCAGATCGGTTTTCATACGAATGGGATGCATTCGGTCTTCGGGAAAAACAATAAACGGTTCACCATCATATTTTCTCCTGATGGCTGCTGTTTCTTTTGCTGTTGCGATAACTTCCATGGGATAAAAACTATTAAATGAATTAATAGATTGTATCTCATTGCAAAACGCATTTGGTTTGATGGGATTGCCAGGAATAGTTTTGAGCCATTGTGCACCTGCAATGGTATCAGGTTTTAAATAAACCCCTTTCGGATAATTGCTGCGTCCCTCATTCCGGTAAGGCATATAATACATATAATACACACCCGGGCCCGAAGTTGCTTCGAAATAAATATCACCATATTCACGGTTAATCGCGGCGACCTCCACATGCTGTACCAATGCACCTGTTTTAGCATCCTGCACAATAACTTTCTTTGTTTCAGGATTGGTATCCCTTCTGCGCCACGCAACCATAACCCGCGCAATTTTATTTGTACGCTTATAAATAACTACCGCGCGGTGATTACCCAGTGAATCCGGGTTCCAGCTGTCGGTTGCATTGGTATATTTTATTTGCTGCGCGAAAGATGCGCTAACAATAAAACTAAATAGTACTGTAAAAATGGCCGGCTTTTTTATTAATATCATGCATGTAATTTAATTATAAAATTTAAACGGCGCGGCAGCAAACTTTTCCGTAAAATAGCAAATTTTGTAATCACGCATTAGTGGCCTGTTAGCCGCAACGTCCTTAAAACGTGCCATGGCATTCAGATCTGCGTCAGTCGGTTTCAAATATATTATACATGCAATTCCAACACGCACGCAAAAGTTTGCGCGGTTTTTAAATAAGCTGGCAAGCCTGTTACATTACTTTTATTCTGCGCGTATTGGCAAGCAGAAACGCGTATTTATAAAAATGACTTATACCTATTAAGCCAATTGCGTGTTTCGATACACCATTTTATTTTTGTATATTTCATCAAAAATTGGCTGTTACAACTATCAAAGAAATTGCCCGCCGTCTGAACATTTCTGCTTCTACTGTATCCAGGGCATTGCACAATCATGAAAGCATTGGACTGCGTACCAGAACACGCGTACAGGAACTGGCCGCCCAACTTAATTACGAACCAAACCAGAAAGCAATTTTTTTTCAACAGAAAAAAACATTCACCATTGGCGTTATACTGCCAGAACTATCAGAAGCTTTTTTTGCAACTGCCATCAGTGGTATTGAAGATACTGCAAATACAAATAAATATATTGTATTGATGGGTCAAAGCCACGATGATAGCGAACGGGAAAAAAGAATTGTAAGCACCATGAAAGATCACCAGGTGGATGGCTTGATTGTTTCGCTTGCAAAGAATACGGAACAATATGATCATTTTAAAGCGCTTGCAAAATATGATATCCCGGTAGTCTTTTTTGACCGCATACCCAATACAGAAGATATACACTTTGTTGCCTGCAATATGGAATCAGGTACTGTGCAGGCTGTTAACTTCCTGTTGAAAAAAAATTACAGGGCCATTGGCATGATAAACGGCCCGCAAAAATTACTGGCCAGCCAGCAACGGGAGCAGGGTTATATTAAAGCCACCATTGCAAACCGCTTAAAATACGACCCATCACTGATCGTACACTCCGATCTCACGCAGGCAGGTACGTACGATGCCATGGAGCAATTGCTAAGCGCGAAAAGAAAACCAGATGCCATTGTCACCTTCAATGATTATGTTTTGTTTGACGCCGTTGAGTATGCAAAAAAGAAAAAATTAAAAATTAATGAAGACATCACGTTTGTAAGTTATGCCAACCTTCCGTTTAGCAGCCACGCCGCGTTTCCACCGATGGCATCGCTTGAACAATATCCTTATCAGCAGGGACAAAAAGCTACTGAATTATTACTCTCGCTCCTGAATAAAAATAAAGAAGAAAGGCTCGCCACCCCCTTCAATAAAATTATTATAGAACCGGTATTAATTGTAAACAGCCAGGTATAACAGGTTGCCCATCTCAAACGATCGCAGTCTTGAAAGATTATGATTAAGAGAACCCAAAACAAGACTACCGCAGCTTTGCAAGCCGTGATGAAACAGATTCCAAAAAAGATTACTGTTGTTTAAAAAGTATACAGAACAGCTTATTTTTACACAAAATTAAGTTGATGAAACATGGCGCCCTGGTATGCTTATTTATTTGCCTGTTGAATGCATGTTCATCTCCTGCGTACAAAAACCCGCACATCATTATACAAACAGAAGCCGGTAATATTGAAGTTGAACTGTTTGCTGATAAAGCCCCTAAAACAGTCGCCGCTTTTTTATCTTATATTGATGCCGGTTATTACAAACATTGTATTTTCTATCGTGTATTGAGAGATGATAATCAGCCCTCAGACGCTTACAAGGCAAACCTGATACAGGGTGGTATCTGGAAAACCAATTACAAACGGGCCACCACGCTTCCCGGCATTGCGCACGAACCAACCAATAAAACAACAATACTGCATAAAGACGGTGTTATTTCATTGGCAAGAATGGAACCCGGTACTGCTACTACTGAGTTTTTTATTTGTGTGGGCGACCAGCCAGGGTTTGATTACGGCGGTGAAAACAATGCCGATAAACAGGGATACGCGGCTTTCGGGAAAGTATTTAAAGGATTGAATATTGTAGACAGAATTTATAACCGCTCTTCAGTGGGGCAATATTTCGATCCACCGGTTAGCATTATTAATATTGTGCGCTTGTAACCACGGAGATGCAGTTCCGTCTATTTCTGTGTCGTTATGGTTTAAAGGCGCCGCAGGTGCATCACTTCTCCGCCACCCTTTTTCAATTTCACTGTTACATCGTCTTTGTTGGTGATAACGCGCGTTTGTTTTACCAGTTTGTTGGGATAAATATTTGCATCGGGAGCATCTGTATAAATATCTGTCTCATACTTTCCTTCCGGCAAAAAATTGAATGAAATATGCATGGTTCGTTCTTCGTGATTTGTGATGCTGCCAACAAACCAATCTGCATTTTTACGCCGCGCAATTGTTATATAGCCGCTCACGTCCGCGTCCAGCACTTTTGTTTCATCCCACGTCGTTGGTACCTGCTGCAGGAATTCAAATCCAGGCTGACCTTCATATGCTTCCGGATAATCACACACCATGCCCAGGTAGCTTTCCAACACGACATACATACCCAGCATATGACAACGTGTACCGCGCATCAGCGGCCTTGTATATTGGACAACATATAAAGAATCTGCCACTGCCCGAAAACCACCGAGGTGATAATCCGTTGCGCCTGCGAGCATTCTTGTAAATGGAAAATTGATATCATGATCCGGACTGATGCGCGTGCCCCATTTATTGCATTCGTAATTAAGTGTTCCCTCGCGTGTAAACTCATTGGGATAGGTTCTGCTGAGGCCGGTTGGTTTGTAGGCACCATGAAATTGTACATGCAAATGATGCATAGCAGCTTTCTCCAGCATTTCTGTTTGCATGTTCACCATCACCTGGTCATCCCGGTCCATAAAGTCTATCATCATACCACTTAAGCCCCATCGCTCGTACTGCGCAAATGCGCTATCCAGTTTTGGATACAATGCTGCCCAGTGCACCCATACCCGTACACCCACCCCTTTTGACTTTGCATAATCGCACACTTCTTTCATATCAAGTCCGGGTACTGCCTTAGTAGGATCTGCATGCGGCCCTGGCTGAAAACCGGCGCCATCATTCACATACCATTCGTGCAATCCGTATTCCACCACAGAATGATATTCTATTTTATTCCTGGCGCAGAAATCAATGTAGTACTGATTGGTAACGAAATTATTTCCCGGTGCATTAATCGTATCAGGCACCACATTTCCGTTCCACCACGGAAAAGTTGTTTTACCTGGTTTTATCCACGACACATCTTTTATTTTGCAGGGCGCGTTCAGACTGGTAATTATATTCGATTCAATCAATGCACCAATACGATCGCTTATTAATAAAACACGCCACGGGCTGTTATGCGGTAAGCTTGCTTTTACTTTTATATTTGTTTGACCCGGTAGTGGGGACAATATTCC
>JBDUAY010000021.1:0-25626 GCA_040004415.1 Bacteroidota bacterium
GCAAAAGTTAATTGTTTTGCAGCATTTGTTTTAATCAATGTACCCGGCATACCTGCTGCATACACGGCGGTAAATGAAATGCTTTTTGCCTTGCTGGCTGTTAAATGCATTACTACCACGCGATCTGGTAAAGATGCCAGTGCTTCCCGGGTGTAAATAATGTCTCCCACTTTATAGGATGTTCTGGTAACTGCCTTTTCAATGTCCAGCCCTCGGTAATAATCTGTATATTTATCATGGCCGTTAAATATAAGTTGAAGTTCCCCGGCAGGTTCAAACATCTGGCCCTGTGATTTTTTACTGATGATAACCCTGTTAGCCAGTTGTTCTGCTTCTTTTTGCTTTCCTTCAAAAATCAGCCTGCGTATTTCAGCCAGCGAATCCAGTGCCATTGGATTATCATTGCGGTTAGGGCTGCCGCTCCATAATGTATGTTCGTTTAGCTGAACAATTTCTTTTTCCACATTACCATATATCATTGCTCCCAATCTTCCGTTGCCAATGGGCATGGCATTTTCCCAGGTATTTCCGGAAGGCTGTTTATACCAAAGCTTTAAAGCCACGTTATGCTGGGAAAACCCCGGGGATGTTATGAATAGAAATAACAACCAATACAATTGTTTCATTCTTTCAATTTAAAACATTAATCAATCGTTGTATTTTCCATTGCTGTTCTTATTCAATATTTATAATAACAGCAGGGAACAGCTAATTTTTTTCTTAAAAATAATCCACAAAACCTTTTTTTGACAGAGTATGATTTCCCGGGCAAAAAAAGAATCGTTTTAATAAATGGTGCCTGCCCAGGAATTAAAATTCGGTTGTAACATATCAAAAATAACTGAACTAATTGCTGCATCAGCAGCTATCCAATTGTTTCCGTCTTTGCTCTGATAGCCAGTTAAACTGTGCTCAATTCTTTACAATTTACGCCAAACGGTATTACCGTATTGCCTGGGATACTGCGTAGTGCTGTATCAAGTGCAGGATTATTTTTTTGCCGGTAGCATAACCGGTATAAGTTTCAACAAATGAGCCTTGCCACCCATTTGCTCATGGATATTTTTATCTGTGTAGCATCCCCAATCCTGCATTTGTTATTAAAGACAGCTGCGGTTTCGGGATAGACCGTTACAAACCGGTACACTTCCCCGCTTTTACCGTAAGGAATAACTTTACATCCTCATGGTGAAAGGGGGAAGGGTCTTGCTTTTTCCATGTCCTTGCTCAATACCGTTTCAAGCCGGCAAATTTCCAGCGTAATGAGGCATGTATTATAAACTATAACACTCACATCGTTTCAGGACGTCTATACTTTCTTTCCCCCTGTGAATGATTTGTTGGCCATGCATTCCACCGCCAGTGAAGGGTTTTCCTATGTCACTCCACAAGCTTATTACACTTCTCATATGTGTTTTCAATGCACAACAGGTTATTCAATAGCCCGGATTTTGCGGAAAAGGAGGCCCTTGTGTTACACGATCAATTTGTGTTTGAGGAATAGGCCGCAGCATGTAATCATCTTTTATGTATGGTGCTGCCTCTGCATTCCACGCTTTTACCCTTGTAACCAATGACCGCGTGCGAACAAGGTCTAACCATCTTTGCCACTCTCCAAAAAATTCGCGGCTGCGTTCGTCAAGGATAAAGTCGAGTGTCACATCTGAAGGTGCAATGGTCACGGCTGTAACTGAAGCAGTGTTTTGTGCTGCAGTATTCGTTTTTCGGTAGGCAGCCCGCTGTCTTACCACATTAATCATTGCAGCAGCATTGGGTAAATCACCTGTCTTGAAATAAGCTTCTGCTGCGGTAAGGTAAACGTCCGAAAAGCGATAAAGTACACAGGGGCGGGTGGATGGATCATTAAAGTTTGCGCCCCGGCTGGGATCCATGTATTTTTTTATTGCAGGAAATATCCCATTATTCCACAAACTAGGTGGCGCTACAATACCTTTGAAAGGCCTGGTCCCGATAAACTGAGGCGCTCCGGCAACCTCAAAGTCTGGTAACCAAACAGCCGTATCAACGCCAACAGTGGTTGTAAATCCAATACCGCGGGCATTATTGGCGGCTGTAGCGCTAATGGTAATGGATGTATTTGAAATATAAACCTGGTAAAAAGTATTTGCAAAACGGGAATCGTTGCTTCTATTGGTAAATGCTTCATCCAGAAAATAGTTTTTGCCAGCGTTGGCACCGGCTTTCAATTTATCACTGTTGGGGCGAAGACGCACATAGGGTCTGCCATAATAAGAATCCCTGATCATGCCGGATGTGCCACTATTAATCAACAGTCCACTGCCATTCACAAAAGAGTTAACGCCGCTGTTGTTAGGATAATTCCAATTGGTGAACCATGGCGAAAGGTTTTGGGCTGCACCTCCGCTGGCTGCGCCGCCAACTGTATAATATCCATATTTTGGGTCAAGCACGTGATCGCTTACAAACATGGTCTCTTTTCCATAATCGTTCGCGGGAACAAAAGCATCGCCATAATCCTGCCATAAATCCAATCCATACACGGATTTATTGGCAATTATATCTGCACAAATACTGGCGGCCTGTGTAAAGTCTGTTGAGGTATTGTTTAACCATCCCCTTGTGAGATAAGCCTTGGCCAGTAGCAACTGTGCCATAGGCTTGGTGGCTGCCTTACCGAGAAAAGGTGCCGTAACAACAGCAGGAAGATCTGCAGCGGCATCCGTTAGGTCCTGAATAATCTGCTTATAGACATCTGCAACTGGTTGGCGTGCATCTGATAAAGTGGGGGTGGTAATAAATGTAGTGTGCAGAGGAACATCACCAAAAGTTTGCACCAGGTAAAAATACCAAAATCCCCTTAAAAATTTAGCCTGTGCCAGGTATTGCTTCCTGGTGGTAGAGTCAAGGCTGGCGGCGGCGGCATACTGCAACACACCATTTATAGTATTAATATCCTGGAACGCAGTTCCCCAGGCTGCCCCAAAATTACTGCCATTAAGACCGTTGTACGAAGTGATGATGGTATTGCCGCTTACGCCCATCAAAAATTCATCGGTACCAGCCATCATTTCATTGGTAAAGCCTTCAGTGCCCCACTGACTGCGTATATCATTATATACGCCGGAAATGCCACCCAGTATACCTGCCGGCGTATTAAAATAGGAAGGCACTACAACTGCCTGGGGATTTTCCTGAAGAATTTTTTTACACCCAATAACAGGCAATGCAGCGATTGCTATGCATATAATGTATCTAATATTAAGTTTCATAATAAACAATTGAAATAAGTTAGAATTTCAGATTTAAACCAAAGGTAAACAGGCGCACGGCCGGGTTGTTCAGGTTCACAGTAATTTGACGGCCCTGCGTTCCGGATTCAGTGGCGCCGGTGGGTGCTACTGTACCGCTGCTGGTGCCGTCGTTGCTCTGTGTGTAGCCGTTACCTTCAGGATCTGGACCAAAGCCAGCTTTAACAAAAGGCGCGTATATAATGAATGGGTTAGTAGCATTGATATATACTCTTACAGAAGTGAGACCTGTTCGTTTTAATAATTTCTGCGGCAACTCAAACCCAAGATTAATACTCCGGCATTTTATAAAAGAGCCGTCCTGGTAACCCAATGTAGAAGCATAATAGGCAACTGCATTACTGGCATCGGGCGCCGGGAAATCATTGGTAGGATTGCTGCGCGTCCAGTAGTCTGTTTTTACCTGGTTCTGACGGCCCTGGTTAAAAAATCCAAATCCGCCGCCGCCGGTAGAATTACCGGTAATGTATGGCACCACCACTTTCATGCCCATTCGTGCATAAACGACCACTGAAAGATCGAAGTTTTTAAAATAAAAACGGTTCGTAAAGCCCCCTTCCCAGCTGGGCTGAAAATTACCCAATACCTGGCGATCCGAAGAAGTAATTTTTCCATCGCCGTTTAAGTCCTGTACACGTATCTGGCCAGGGTACTGAGCAGGAGATGTCTGTGCTGCAATCAAGCCTTTGGTGGAATCATCCGTTTGCCAGATACCGGTTTTTTTGTAATCGTAAATAACGGTCAGTGGCTGTCCTACAAACCAACCGTTACCGATATTTGACTTCTCTTGCGGTGTGCTGAGCTGGGTTATCTTTTCCCTGTTGAAAAAATATACAAAATCGGTACTCCAGTTAAAAGCTCCGGCTTTCTTGTTCTGGATAATGTCCAGGCTCAGGGAAACCTCCAGACCTTTTCCCTCGGTTTTACCAAGGTTGGCAAAAGTAGAGTTTGCACCGTTACTGGGGGGTAGGTTTACCGAGAGAAGGATATCCTTTGTTTTCTGCTTATACCAATCTACAGTACCGGTGATTCTGTTATTGAAAAACCCGAAGTCAATACCGATATCTGTCTGCGCAGTAGATTGCCAGCCCAGATTAAGAGCAGGCAGATTAGTTACGGTATAGGCCAGTTGCTGGCCTGCGGTACCGGTTCCAAAATTATAATAACCTGCGCTCAAAGCGCCCAGCGTCGAGTATGGACTCACATTACGGTTTCCTGAGATACCCCATCCGCCGCGCAATTTCAGGTTCGAAATAAAACTGGCCCCTTTCATAAACGTTTCTTCGCTCAAATTCCAACCAAGGCCCAGCGCAGGGTAATTAAAATACTGGTGACCCGGCGCCAGGGTGGAAGAGCCATCCCTTCTTAGTGTTGCAGTTAAAAGATAGCGGTTATTATAGGCATAATTCACGCGACCCATAAACGAGAGCAATCCCTGTTCAGTAAAAGTACCGCTGGCGGTGGGTGTGCCGGAAGCCAGGGCAAAATTAGATGAACTGATATAATCGGCTGGCACACCTGTTACACCCATACTACTGCCCTGCGAGTGGTTTTTGACCACTTCAAAAAGTCCCGTGAATCCTATCTTATGTTTTTTTGCAATTGTTTTGTCGTAATAAAGCAAGTTCTGAAAATTATAGTCCCAGTATTCTGTATTGCTCACATTGGCACTGGAGGAGGACTGTACGGTTGCACCGTTTACATAGGTAAGCGGTCCACCGTAACCATTAAAGGAATTTTGGCTGAAGTTAAGCCCGGCATTAAACCTGTAACGGAGGCCTTCAATGATTTTTACTTCTGCGTAAAGACTATTGAAAGTTCTGAGGTTTCTGCTGCGGGCCAATATTGAACTCGCCTTGGTAATTAAAGTGAGCGCACTAACCTGCGCGGCATCAATCGACCCAATACGTGGAAATAAATTAACGGTCCCATCGGAATTATAGGGAGATGCCAGGGGAGTGGTGCTTACCAATCCGCCCGGGACGCCACCGCCGCCTGGTGTATTTTGCCACGAGAGCGTATTTAACGAATTGACCCCTATTTTAATATGGTCGTTGATTTTCTGGTCGATGGTTACGCGCAGGTTGAACCGGTCAAAACGTTGATTGGGAATAACACCCGTTTCCCGGAAAAACCCCGCGCCTAATCCATATTGGGTACCTTCTGTACCGCCTTGCAAAGCCAGCTGATGACTTTCGGAGTAACCTTTGCGGTAGATCAAATCCTGCCAGTCGGTGGAGACACCCGCAGCAAGGGCAGCTGCTTCAGCGGAAGTCAGGGGGTAGCCAGTGGTACCCGGAGCCGCGCGGTTATATGTTGCGGCGTCCTGTTTAAGCTGCGCATATTCTTTGCCATTATAAACATTGTATTTTCCCATGATGGAAGTAATGCCATAGTAACCATCGTAGCTCATTACCGGTTTACCCGTACGTCCGCGCTTGGTAGTTATCAGGATAACACCACCTGAACCGCGTGAACCATAGATAGCGGTGGCAGAAGCATCCTTCAATATTTCCATGTTGGCAATATCACCGGGATTTAGATCCAAAGTACCGCCGTATGGTATACCGTCTACCACATACAATGGTCCGTCGAGATTATCGCTTGCAGATATGCTGGTTGTAAGGGTGCGGTTCCCCCGTATACGAATTTGAGGAACAGACCCGGGGACCGATCCATTACTAACAACTGAAACACCGGCAGCACGGCCTTTCAGCTGGTCCACCATATTAGAGGAAGGCACTTCTTTTAAAGTGGCCGCACTCAGCGAGACAACAGCGCCTGTTACATCCTTTTTACGTTGCGTGCCATAACCAACTACTACCACCTGGTCCAGGTCTGTAGAACTGGTAGAAAGCGATACATTTAAAATTGCCCGGCCATTGACAGGTATTTCTTTTGTAGGATATCCGACAGAAGATAGTATCAGGGTACCTTTTGATGGGGCAGTAATCTGAAATTCACCATTGTCGTTGCTGGTAGCCCCCGTTGTTGTGCCTTTCACAACAACAGAGACACCGGGTATAGGTTGGTTTTTCTCATTCGTAATGCGTCCTTTAACAGGAATTTGATTTTGGGCTTGCATTGCAAGGCCCAGGAAAAAGATAGAAAAAAACAATAGCATCAGCTTTTGAGTTCTTTTTAATAACATTTCAGTCCTAAAGACTGTCAGCACGGCAGTTCGGTTATGCAGTTTCTTCATAAATCGTTTTTAAAGATTGTAAGGTTGTTGGTTACTATTATTCTGGATAAATGATAAATGCCGGCCGGAATAACTGAGACCTGGGATAAGTGCCGGATAGTTCAGTTCTTTTACCAGCGTCAAAAACTTTAAGGGCCTCCCGCTTTGGTAAAAAATAGAGCAGTTTGAAATGTAGATTGGTCCTGACGACGAAAGACAACCGGAACCAGGATGGAGTAATCCGTTTTATGGGATGAATCGAAACGCAGGGTCAGGCATTCTATTAAAGCAGGCAACATCATCGTTAATACATTTTTCAAAAGCAGTTAGACAAATCGTTTGAGAACCCAGGAATTGGTGAAAGCAAAAACCATTGTTTAAACAATCAAAATTGTCGTTCACGGTTAAAAAGGCCGTATAAAAATACTAAGCGTGAAATCTGGGCGATAGCTCATTTGTTGAAGATTAGGGAACAAATGTTTAATTGACACTTATAAACCGGCAATGAAGAATAAAAACGGTTTACTTAAAACATTTTCGGTGTTGAATATCATTTTTTCTAGCTAACAATTTTTCAGAAGACAGGTGATTAACCATTGAATAAGCAGCATACCGGCGGCATTTAAAGTCTTTTGAAAAAGCAGTATAAATTTATGTGTTCAATACTTGTTTACATATGCTAACCAAAATCGATTATAAATTATTGAACAAGCTTTTGGTACATTTTTCACCATTGGTTTTTAATATACAAAAACATGTGATCTGTATTTATTATTGAACACGCAACCTGAAATCAGGTATAGAACCAGAAATGAATATCTTTATACTGATAAAATTGATTGCCTGAGAAATGAATCATCAAAAAAATATCTTTCTAAGTATATATATGTCGTTGCTGACATTGTCTTTGCCAGCCCAGCAGAAGGAAATTAATTTTACTTCCCTCACTACAGAAGACGGACTTTCATCCAATACGGTAAATGCTATTCTAAAGGACAGGTATGGTATGATTTGGTTTGGAACGGAAGATGGGCTGGACCGGTTTGATGGCACCCAGTTTACGATATACAGACATAAGCCAGATGACACGTCAAGTCTTCAAGCAAACGAAATTTTGTCCCTTTATGAAGATAAGGATGGCAATTTATGGATTGGAACCAGCGGTGGATCGCTGAGCTTGTACGACCGTAAATCAGATTCTTTTATTAGTTTCCCCTCAAGCGGCAAACAAAACACTATTCACAACAATGTTATCAGAAATATTTGCAGTGATCATACGGGTAAAATATGGATAGCACATTTTGATGGTATAAATATTCTCGACCCGCAGTCTGGACAAATTACGGATTTGCCAATGGTAGCTGGCCAATCCGCCCATTCTTTTAATCAAATCTGTATCTGCCTTTTCGAAGACAGCTTTCAAAATATGTGGATTGGAACCAGCCAGGGTCTGTACCGGTATAATTTTACAAACCAATCTTTTGTTCGATTTTCGCACGCCGACGAAGATTCCGCCAGTGTAAGCGGTGATAATATAAATGTTGTAACACAGGATAAAACAGGCAATCTATGGGTAGGAACTGATAAAGGATTGAGCATGTTGAGTCCCGGCAGCAACCGGTTTATCAATTTCAGGCACAATGAAAATAATGCTCACACATTAAGCAGCAACATTATTTACTCAATAGCGGTTGACGGAGATAAATTATGGATAGGTACACTTGAAGGACTTAATATAATTGACTGCCGTACTTATGAAATTTCAAAATTTGTACCTGACCAGAGGAATATTCATAGCTTGTCTGCCTGGTCCGTACGCTGCATTTATATTGATAAACAAGGAATATACTGGCTGGGTACTATTCGTGGCGGGGTAGATAAATACGACAAAAATTTAAACCTCTTCAATTATATCCGCAGCAATGTTTTTGATGAAAAAGGGCTTAGCGCGCCTATTGTTGCCTGTTTTGCAGAAAATGAACATGGAAAAGTATTTATTGGGACCCACGGCAAAGGATTAAGCCTTTTTGATCCCACTACAAGATTATTTCAGCACTTCAATATCCGATCTTCCCGGAATATGCAAAGCGATCGGCTTTCTATCATTGCGATGCGGATGACCAGGAAAAAGAAACTTTTGCTGGGCAGCCCTGCTGATGGACTATTTATATTTGATCCGATTTCCGGTAAATACAAACAGCTCATCCAGGGTACGGGTCCCGGCGATTTGAATTCGAATGAAATATACTGTATTGCTGAACTTCACAACGGCAATATTATGGTTGGTACCAACGGTGAGGGTATTAACGTGCTAAATAAAGATTATAAAGTCATTTCGAGGTACACGCCGCATCCAAAAATGGCAAATGACATACTTCTTCCATTTAACGGCTATATACGGGACATTACGGAAGATAAAGAGGGAAATATCTGGATTGCCACTTACGGTGGCGGCCTGGGCGTTTTACAGGCATCATCCCATGTATTTGCGAATTTCAACACCCAAAACAGCAAATTGCCAAATGACAAGGTTACATGCCTGCTGGAAGATAGTCATGGTTTTATTTGGGCCGGAACTTTTGGTGGCGGTATGGCGCGTATTGACCGGGGCAACAAATACTTTAACCTGTTTTCAGAAAAAGAGGGGCTTCAAAACAGTACTGTTTATAAGATAGTAGAAGATCAGTCTACATTAATTTGGGTCAGTACCAATAAAGGAATTAGCAGCATAGATGTTTACGCCAATAAGGTCAACAATTTCAATTATCACAACGGTCTTCAGCATAATAATTTCGTACGGGGTTCAGGTATACGGTTATCAAATGGCGAGCTATTATTCGGTGGCCTTGACGGCTTTAATTATTTTCTTCCCTCCTATCTAATAAAAAACAATAACATCCCGCCTGTGTTGCTTACAGGTTTGCGTGTATCCAACCAATACATACATGCATCAAAAGCCGGACCGATAACAGAGCACATTTCTGTGGCCAAAGAAATCAACCTTGATTATAAACAAAATTTTGCATTGGATTTCGTAGGATTGAGTTATACCTCACCGGAACAAAACAGGTATGCATATAAGCTGGAACCGTTTGACAAGGACTGGAATTATGTGGGAAATATGACGACTGCAGCTTACACGAATCTTGATCCGGGTGAGTATATTTTCCGGGTGCGGGCGGCTAATAATGACGGAGTATGGAATACTAAAGGGACTTCAGTAATAGTTCATGTGCATCCGCCAGTATGGAGGACTACCTATGCATATATTGCTTATTTGTTGTTACTGATTGGTATTCTTGCATACATACGTCATAAGGGTATCCGGAAAATACACCGGAAATTTGCATTGGAACAGAAAAAAAATTACGAAGAACAAGAACGAAGGGAAGCGAAAAGGATACATGAACTGGATAATCAAAAAATTAAATTTTTAACCAATTTGAGCCATGAGTTCAGGACGCCGATATCACTTATACTGGGCCCTGTTGACAGCCTGATTGAAAAGGAAAATAATATACAATCCTTCCGGCAGCTGGATATGATCAAACGAAATGGCCGCAGACTGTTAAACCTGGTCAATCAATTGCTTGATTTCCGTAAAATGGAAGAGCACGAATTAAAATTGCAAATTACTAAAGGCGAATTGGTAAGCTTTGTGAAGGACGTAGCAGATTCTTTTAAAGATCTTGCAGAAAGAAAGAAAATGGATTTCGTCTATAATAGCCAGATTGACAAATTGCATGCATTTTTTGACCATGATAAATTGGAAAGGGTCTTGTTCAATGTTCTTTCCAATGCTTTTAAATTCACCCGGCCCTGTGGCAAAATAATGCTTGATATTAAAAAAACAGATGACCATAGCGACGAATTAAAAAAATGGGTTGCGATAAGAATAAGCGACACAGGCATTGGGATACCCGACGATAAAAGAGAAAAAATATTTAACCTTTTTTATCAAAACGACACGGATGCATCCATTCTCAACCAGGGTAGTGGTATAGGTCTGACCATTACAAAAGAATTTGTAAAAATGCAGGGAGGCACCATCAACATAGAAAGTGAGGCCGGTGTAGGAACTGCTTTCAATATTGTCCTTCCGTTTACAATATGCCCTTCTTTAGCAGAAAAAAATATTGCTTACCAGGAAATTGAAGGGGCTGAATCAATAAGAAACGATTATCACATCTCAGGAGAGCCTGGAGATATGTTGTGCGATCAGACAGAAATGCCCTCTATTTTGCTTGTAGAGGATAATGATGATTTCAGGTATTATCTAAAAGACATATTACGTTTAAAGCATAAAGTATTAGAAGCATCAAATGGAATAGAAGGCTGGAAAAAAGCATTGGCCCATCATCCGCAACTTATCGTCAGCGATATCAGTATGCCGGAAATGAATGGCATAGATCTATGCCGCAAAATAAAAGCAGACAAAAGGACCAATCATATTCCGGTAATATTGTTAACGGCGTTCACTGGTGAAGAAGCACAGTTGCAAGGTTTAAGAACGGGGGCCAACGATTATATCACCAAACCTTTCCACGTGGAGATGCTGAATGAAAAAATTAAAAATCTGCTGATCTTAAATAATACATTAAAAAAAACCTATACCAAACAATTTAAAACCGTTTCACCGGAAGTAGAAATACAATCAGCAGATTCAGCGCTGTTGCATTCAATCATGTTTTATCTCGAGGAAAACCTGTCCAATCCACAACTTTCAGTTAAGGAATTGAGTAAACATGCAGGCATGAGCCGTAGTTCATTGTATGCCAAATTGCTCGAATTAACCGGCGAGACACCTGTTGAATATATTCGTTCCATTAAATTGGACAAAGCAGCTGTTTTATTGGAGAAAAGTGATATGAATATTGCACAAATCGCTTATTCCGTCGGGTTCTCCACGCCCAATTATTTTGCCAAATCTTTCAAAGCAAAATTCAATATGCTTCCGTCTGAATATATTTCCAAAATGAGAAATGAAGGTAAAAAAAATGGTGCTGTTTAAACGCATATGCTCAGCGGTAATACTTTCATAGTTTAAAATTTAACGGTCTGCGAACGATAGCCCATTTGCATACGCAGGTCTTGAACATTATTGCTATAGTTTTCATTAATTGTACCCCTGCCAGATGCTTGTTGTCAGGTATATTTATGGTAATAATATAATTTCGCACCAGGTCAATAAAAATTCTTTTGTATGCCCCGAACGTTGTTTGTTTTAATCTTTGCTTTTTTTTTGTTGCATACGTATGGTCAGAACACGCTAACCAAAAAGCAAATTGCTGAAGGCTGGCAGATCCTTTTTAATGGGAAAACACTCCAGGGATTTACCAGTGCCGGGAAAACCAGTTTTCCTGATGAAGGATGGACTGTTAGTAACGGAATACTTACTTTATCGGCCACGCCTTCTGGTAGACAAGGTCCCGGAGACTTATTAACCCAACAGCAGTTTTCTGCATTTGAACTAACGTTTCAATACAAACTGGTGGCTGGTGCCAATAGCGGGATAAAGTATTTTGTTACCCTTGAAAAAGGTGCCGGCGCTATTGGCCTGGAATTTCAATTATTGGATGATTCATTACATCCCGATGCAAGAAATGGCGTTAATGGTGACAGGACGCTGGGTTCGCTGTATGATCTGATACCTGCTATCCGTAATAAGCCTGTCAACTACATGGAATGGAATTCAGGTAAAATCATAGTAACGCCGGATAATCATGTGGAACATTGGCTAAATGGTGTTAAAGTGCTTGCGTATGATCGCGGATCACCAGCATTCAGGGAACTTGTTGCCAAAAGTAAATATGCGCACTTTGACCATTTTGGTGAAGCCAGTGCGGGTTATATTTTATTACAAGATCACCGTGACGCTGTAAGTTTTAGAAATATTTTTATACGCCGGTTGTAATTACCGGTTATCATTGCCAGATATGGAATTGCTTACAGTTCTGATTGGAATACTGCAATATCATCATTCCTGGCCATCGAAAGATTAATTGCGTAATCACCGTCATTCTGTAACCATTCTTAAATACTATTTCTGCTGTTCAGGCTTCGCCACGTTATGTGATGGTCGCACAAATAAAATTGGAAAATATCTTGGAAAAATTTTTCTATATCAATTTCACATCGTAATATTGCGATAGATATGGGGGCTACAAAATCAGACTTATTCACGAAACAACAGAATGACATCGCAATACGGGCCAAGGCTATTGCACACCCGGCAAGAATTGCGATTTTGCAATACCTGGTAAAAAAGAATGCCTGTGTTTGTGGAGATATCGTTGAGGAATTGGGCCTGGCGCAGGCAACCACATCTCAACACCTGAAGGAACTAAAAAATGCTGGAATTATACAGGGCACCATTGAAGGTGTTAATGTATGCTACTGTATAGATCCTAAAGTCTGGAACCAGTACCGTACATTATTCGGCAGTTTTTTTAAAGAAGTTGATCTTTCGGGGAAGTGTTGTTGATTTTTTTTGATTTCATTAATCGCAATATTACAATTAAAAAAAACTATTATGAAAACAGACAATGAACTCAAAGATCTCGTAAGACAGAAATATAATGAAATTGCCTTACAGGATAAAGAAACAAATCAATCATCTTGTTGTGGTGCCGGTGGTTGTTCCACGGAAGTTTATAATATCATGAGCGATGATTACAGCGACCTCAAAGGTTATAATGCTGATGCAGATCTCGGTTTAGGTTGTGGTTTGCCTACTCAATTTGCAAAAATAAAAACGGGAAATACAGTCATTGATTTGGGCAGCGGAGCTGGCAATGATTGTTTTATTGCCAGGGCTGAGGCAGGTGAAGATGGTAAGGTAATTGGGATTGACTTTACACCTGCTATGATTTCAAAAGCTAAAATTAACGCAGCAAATCTAGGCTTTGCCAATGTAGAATTCAGGCAAGGTGATATTGAAAAAATTCCTGTTTCTGCAAATGTTGCTGATGTAATTGTAAGCAACTGCGTTTTAAACCTGGTGCCCAACAAAGACAATGTTTTTAAAGAAATATTCCGTGTCTTAAAGCCTGGTGGACATTTCAGCATTTCAGATGTTGTATTGATTGGCAATCTTCCCGATGCATTGCGCAGTGATGCAGAGATGTATGCAGGTTGTGTTGCTGGTGCAATACAAAAGGAAGTTTATTTGGAATTGATTAATGCAAATGGATTTAGTAACATAACACTTCAGAAACAAAAATTAATCAGCATTCCGGATGACATTTTGAAAAATTATTTAAACGAAGCGGAATTAATAAGTTTCAAAACAGGTGACACGGGAATATTCAGCATTACAGTTTATGGAGAAAAATCTACATCTTGCGGATGCGAACCAGCGTGCTGCAGCTAACCCACTTTTCAAAAAGTACCGCAAACCAGTTGCTATAACCGCCTCCGTAGTTGTCTTGCAACTCATTTTTGGTTATGATGCAAAATTTTGCATCATAAATATTGTCTGGCTATTCGTTTAAATATGAAAAAGAAAAAAATATTAGTGCTTTGCACAGGAAACAGTTGCAGGAGCCAAATTGCGGAAGGTTACTTGCGGTACTTTGCAAATGGCAAAGGAGAAATTTATAGTGCAGGCATTGAAACACATGGAGTAAACCCAGGTGCAGTTGCAATAATGAAGGAAGATGGCATAGATATTTCAAAACACACTTCAAACAATATTGATGAATACAAGGACATTGATTTCGACTATGTAATTACGGTTTGTGACAACGCAAAAGAGCGTTGTCCATTTTTTCCAACAAATGCAAAAAAAATTCATCATAACTTCCCAGACCCGGCAAAAGCGACAGGAACGGAGGAAGATATCCTGCAAATGTTTCGTGCTGTAAGGGAATTAATAAAGGACTATTGTAAACAATTTGTGGTAGCACTTGAGGCAACCACCTGGCAGTTAGAATAAATTGAGGTATTATTTGCCTGGCGCGTACATAATAATTTCTACGCCTGCAATTGCAATCTTTACCAGTTATGCAAATATTGGCACAATTGATATCCGCATCTTCTGTCAGCATAGTCCGGATGCCTTCAATAACCAATGGATGATCCGCTACGAAAAATACTTGTATCGTAATGTTAGTGAAATTTCAATGTACACAGATATGCCTTGTCCGTTTTTCGATTGTATATCCGGCATCTTTTTTTAAAAAATTTATCCGGCTCTGCAAACTTTTATACCGATGCCATTCGCCGTATCCTGGATTAACTTATCAAACCCGAAGCCTTCACATTCTCCTGGCATATTTAATTCCTGGTTGTACATTAATAGCACTGCCGCTGCTTTTGTCTGTGCGTACTTATTGGCATTGTTTACAAGCTCCTGCACTACCCTGTCTGGCACCATTAAGGAGCAATAATTTCCGCAGCCATAACCAGTCCGGCTGGTAAAATGAAACTGAAATAACAGTTAGCAATGCAGCATTAAAAAAAACTATACTTAAAGCTATGTTGTTTTGTGAGCTAATAATCTTTTTTGTATACATTCCCCTGTGCCAGGTAATCAGCAGGTTTACCATTTCCAGTCATAAATTTTGTTGGAATGGTTCTTTTTTCCCCGACATTGGGCAGGAAGCAGTCAAAATGAAGATGTGGTCCGGAACTATATCCTGTATTACCACTATGAGCTAACAAATCACCCCGCTTAACAATGTCACCTGGTTTTACAACTGCGCCATTGTAACGTATATGAACATACGATGCCATAGTTCCATCACTGTGATAAATAGTTACAAAATTCACTTTCGGTTTACATGAATCTTCAAGGCAGGCTGTAGTGAATTGCTGTACTACTTCGATTACGATACCTTCCCGCGCAGCAAGTACCGCAGTACCTTCCTGCATGCCGAAATCAAGGGCATTTTGATGCTGATGAGAAAAACTTCCACTATAACCTTGCATAATCCTGAACGCTGAATCTTTTTGATAAGGCAGTGCATATTCATATAAACTATCGTACACAGCGGTACGCAGATCTCCATAGCAGGATGTTACTTTATAGCTATAGCTCCATTTCTGCCTCCAGTCGTACACCGTAACTTCACCCAGTTTATAATGTTGCGTGCGTGCAGGTATCACAAAAAACGGTTCTTTATTGTACACGAAAGTGGCATTATCCATTTGCAGATCCAACGCCAGCGTTACCGGGCAATACGCATTATTTATTACGTAAATGGCTTCTCCTTTCCTCGTTTTCTCCGCAGAAAACACAAGCGCGTGCTGTGCCATCGTGTGCGCCGGCTTACAACACAACGTCATAATAAGCAAGCAGGTTGCCTTTATGCAGCTAATTTGACAGGGGTGATTTGGTAGCCGCAGAAAATTCTTTGCATTTATATGCTGCTCAGCAATGCAGGAACTGACAAATAGCTGCGGTTTAATTTTTGTCATTACACTTTCTATAACTCAATAAAAAATTAAAATAAATTGAAATACGTGGCAATTTAGACATAAAAATAGCGTGTGTGCATACCCGTTTAGTGGTATAAGCACACGCAAAATAGCCTCATTGGGTAAATAAGTTTTGCGAGCGAAATTTTATTTTTTATTTACGCCGGACAAATCCCAAATTTTCAATGATTTTATAATCGCACTTCCATGTTCAGCAAATACAGACAAGCCCGTTGCCGTTTCACCCGGGAATATATAGGTTGTTACTACCTTTTCACCATTGTTGCAAAAAACTTCCAATGAAGATTTATCAAAAAGAATTTGCAGCCTGATCGTGTTCCCTGTATTGGGCATATCTGTTGTTAACAAAAGTTTATCCTTATCAGGTTTTGCAGCGCCCGAATTTGTTTTATCAACATAAATTTTTCCTGACGATGTATTGTATCCAACAATGGTTTCTTGAATTATTTTGCCATCTTTATCTTTTTGACGCGCTATTTTAAACCCGGCATTTGTGCCAGGCGTTACCGTTAAAACGGCATCCAGCCAATAAGCATTGCCGGACAACCCTGAAGGAATGTTCTTCTCCGTATCGCTGATTTTTACATTTGTCAATTCAAAATCTTTACCGGAAAGTTTTGCGAGATTGTTTTGAATAACAGCAGTTGGTTTTTGTATTAACCGTAACCCTTCTTTTGTCTGCCGCAGGGTTAGATCTCTTGGAACAGACATTTGTCCTCTCCATGGGTAAGTTGGTTGCGGCGGAGGTACCATCCAGCCAATGTAAATTTGCTTATGCTGTGGTATTTCATTCCATGGAATGGCTGCATAAAAGCAATCTCCGTAATCCACTGGCAGTATTAAATTATCCGGGTTATCATTCCTGAATGTTTTTCCGTCAAACGTTCCCACAAAATATTGTATAAAGACGCCCCGTTCGGCGCCCGCAGCAGATATAGCAAGTACCCATTTCTTTTTAGCAGGATTTCCTTCCAGCGGCACCTGCATCAATGAAGGGCATTCCCACGCCGCGCTGGTGTAACCTGCCGGACCAAACTCGCTGAGCAAATTCCATTGCTTCAAATTGGGAGAAGCATAAAACTGTAATTTATGTTCAACTGGTAATGAAACCACCATCACCCATTTTTTTGTTTCTTCATTCCAGGTAACACTGGGATCCCGAAAATCTTTTTTCTGCAGATCAATAACCGGGTTGTTTTTATAATTAGTGTACGTTAAACCACCATCATTACTATACGCAATAAACTGTGATTCTTTTTTAAGGTTGGGTTGATCTGCTGTGTAAATAGCTACAATACATCCGCCCGTTTTGCAAAAACCACTGGTGTTATTTTTATCCCACACGGCACAGCCGGAATACCGCCACGTTGTATCTTTATCAATTGTTTCTGGTATCGCTACCGGCAAGTGTTTCCAATGTACAAGATCTGTACTGGTGGCATGTCCCCAGCTCATATGCCCCCATTGATTTTCAAACGGATTTTGTTGATTGTATAAATGATAAACACCATTCAAAAATATTAATCCGTTGGGATCGTTTGTCCAGTTTTTAGCCGGCGTAAAATGATACACCGGCCGCCATTGCGGTGTGGGCGTAGTGTTATCCTGGGCAATAACAACGGAAGATAAAAAGATCAAAACAGCGCATGTTAAAAAATGATATTTCATATAGGAAGCCTTTTACAAACTTTACATTATATATTACGAACCAACCCTTAAATATAGTTCTTCACGGAAATTCCCGGGGTAAAAAAATGGCACGATACTGCGCAGCTTGCAATTACCTTTGTAATCAACGGCTGCATTCAGTTAAACTAATTTAATATTTATGGGCGAAAATGATCAGCTATTATTATTGAGAAGGTGCAGTTTATGGTCAGAGCTTTCAGAGGAAGAATATAAAGCGCTGGATGTTGCAGATAATTATAAGGAAGTTAAAAAGGGTGAGTATGTTTATTTTGAAGCTTTTAATCATAACGTTATTTACTTCATAAAAAAAGGGTATATTCTGCTGGGCAAGATTGATGATTCTGGCCGGGTGATAACAAAAGACATATTGAAACCCGGCGATTTTTTTGGGCAGTTCGTATTGGAGAAAAGTAGCCTCGATGGTGAGTTTGCACAAGCCATTAAATCGGATATCAGCCTCTGTTCATTTACAATTGAAAATTTTGTGCGCCTGTTAAAAAATCATCCTGCCTTATCGTTAAAGTTTACCAAACTGGTGGGCTGGCGCCTGAGAAAATTTGAAAACCGTCTTATCAATATAATTCAGCAGGATAGCAGGTCAAGGTTACTGCTTTTTATGAAAGACCTGTTGTATGAGAGACTTGGCAGCAAGCCGGTTCAGCAGGAAGAAATAGAAATATCAAATTACCTGACGCATGAAGAAATTGCCCGGCTCATCGGCAGCAGCCGGCAAACGGTAACCACTTTATTAAATGAATTGAAAGAAGAGGGCATTCTGGAGCATTCCCGAAATACAATAAAATTTATGCATATCCCTGCAAATTTTAGCCGTGAATACATGCAGTAAAACCAACAATACGATCAGTGAGACCGTTGCATGATGTAAAGTCATATTTTTGTTAGAAATATATATAAATTGAAAAAAGCAGCCATCACTTGTACAGGTTTATTCTTTTTATGCACGGGGTTTTCCCAAACAACCATCCCGGCTGCAGAAGCAGCAAAACATATTGGTGAAAATACCACCGTTTGTGATAAAGTATTTGGCGGCCGGTTCCTGGAAAATGCCAATGACCAGCCAACGCTGCTTAATATGGGCGATGCCTATCCCAATAACCCATTTACATTTGTTATATTTGGCGCCGACAGAAAAAAATTCAGCTACAAGCCAGAAGATTTTTTAATTGACAAAAAAGTTTGTGTGACCGGTGAAATCAAGGAATTTCATGGCAAGCCCCAGATAGTTGTATCGGATACCGCGCAGGTTGTATTGAAATAAAAACATGACCCTGATACCTGTTGCAGCATTTCGTTTTGCTGCTGTAAATACCTGCACAGGAAGTACAGTAAAATACCGGCGAAAGCCCCATCCGCAACTATTTGATAACGGGTTCGTCTGGATTACCCGATATTTGACAAGTTCGCTTATTTATACGAATATTTATTATAGTTCGTTTACTTATACGAATTAGCGAATAAATGGTATATTTGAAAAATTAACCTACCAGTTACCAGTATGGCTATACAAGCAGTGCTTACAGGCGACATTGTAAATTCTACCCGGCTGGCACCGGCCGCCGAAAAAAAACTACTGAAGGTTTTACAGCAAATACTATTGCCGCATACAGTTGAATTTTACCGGGGTGACAGCTTCCAGGCATATTTGAAAAATGCAGCTGATGCGCTTCAAACAGCCTTGCTATGCCGCGCTGCCGCCATCGCTGTTATACCAGACAAAACGAATTTTTCTTCAGACGTACGTATAAGCATTGGCATTGGCAAAACTAAAGCGCCTGTTAAAAAGCCGGGCACGGCCAACGGTGAGGCCTTTGTTTTATCAGGTCGTGCATTTGATGAAATAGTAACAAAAAATAAAAGACTGGCCATTGTAACGGCCAACGATCTGGCCAATGAAGGCTTACAGGTAATAGCAGATTACATCAATTCCATTTTCAACGCTATGACAGGCAGGCAGGCAGTTGTTGTTTTTGAACTGCTGAAAGGAGAAACGCAGCAGCACGTAGCAGCAAAATTAAAAAAATCAAAAAGTACCATTAACCAGCACGTGCGTGCAGGGAGCTGGCCCGAAATTGAGAAACTGATGCAGCAATACAAAAACATCGTTCAACATTTATTATGATTTCAGCATCCACCTGGTTAACCAAACTGATACTGGCCCATCTTCTGACAGATTTTATCCTGCAGCCAAAGAGTTGGGTGAACGATCGTACCGAAAAACATTTTGCATCAATCAAATTATACCTGCACGGATGTATCACTGCCTTGCTGGCATGGATAATGATGGGCTTTCAATATTGGTTACCTGCACTGATTATTCTGGTAACACATATATTAATTGACGGGTGGAAATCATACCAGAAAAACACGGCTGCTTATTTTCTTATTGATCAATTTTTACACTTGCTGGTAATCGGCGGTTGCTGGTATTTTATTTTCTTTACCTGGAGCGATGTTCAACTGGCATGGCAACACATGGATCTCCAAGCATCTGCATGGAAAACAATAACTGCATTTGTTTTCTTAACAGCACCTGCCGGCATCCTGATAGGACAAATTACACGACCATGGCGTGATAAAATAGATGGCGCAGAAAGCCTTGCCAGCGCAGGTAAATGGATTGGTATAGCAGAACGCATAATCATATTTCTATTCGTCTTACATGGCCAATTCTCAGCAATTGGCTTACTGGTAGCGGCAAAGGGTATCATCCGGTTCAACGAGAAAGACAGGCAGGAAATAAAAACCGAATATCTTGTAACCGGTACCTTAATAAGTATTGGGCTTGCCATCATCACCGGCTTATTTATAAAGCTATAATGTTTACTACCCAAACTGCTTTATGCTTTCAACCGCCTGCCGGATTCGTTTTGATCAAAGAAAATAAAAATTAAGATTTCATTAAAGTTTATTTGCTGTAAACAAGCGATTTTTGCGTTTTTTAACTATGTTTATAACCTGGCAACTACTTTTTAAACAACCTGTCACCCAATGATGAGCTTGCGCAAGATCACCCTTTTTATGGGTGTTCTTATTTTCCCGGCCCTTTTAGTGGTAACTGCCTGCAGCGCGCAGACAGATAGTTTACCCAATATTATTCCCCGTAAAGGCTTACCTGTTAATATTATCGCCAAAAAAAATCACTTACTTGTATTGCCCGTAATTGCCAGATCTATTGAAACGAGCTGGTCGTTCGGCACCGCTGTATCCGGCACTTTTCACATTAACAAAAAAGACAGCACTGCCCGTACTTCAAATCTGCAAAGTCTTGTTTTATACTCCTTAAAAAAACAGTTTATTGCTGCCGTTAATGGCACTATCTATTTCCCGGGTGAAAAATTTATCCTGAGCACACAGTTATCATATAGTTTTTTCCCTGACAAGTTCTGGGGAACTGGCAGGATTGCTCCCGACAGCAATGCAGAGTCGTACAATTTCAAGCAATTTTATATTTACCTGCATGGCCAGCGTTCGGTGGCAAACCACCTCTATGTTGGTGTTATTTATGAGTACCAGCGCTTGTTTAAAGTAAATTATATACCGGGTGGCCTATTTGATAAAGAAAATATACCCGGCAGAACAAGTTATCACATTTCCGGCCTGGGCGCCAGCTTTACATATGATACAAGGAACGATGCTTTTGCCCCGGACAAAGGCGTTTTTCTTCAAGGCTATTTCAATCATTTCGCACCCCTTTTTGGTTCAGATTTTAAATACACCAACTATGTGGTTGACGTACGCAGCTTTATAAAAACATATAAAAAACAAGTACTGGCATTGCAGGCATACGCGTTTCTAAATAGTGGCATGGTACCATTAAGAAGCCTGGCCTCTTTTGGCGGCGCCAACAGCATGCGCGGCTACTATGATGGGCGCTACCGGGATAAAGACCAGGTTGTTTTGCAGGCAGAATACCGCGTGCCCGTGTACAAAAGATTTGGTGCGGTTCTTTTTGGAGGTGTTGGGAATGTAGGGCATGCCAGCGACTATCTTACGGTGAATGAATTAAAATATTCCTATGGCGGCGGTATCCGCGTCGCACTTACTAAATCAGAAAAACTTAATCTGAGACTTGATTATGGCATTGCCAGGGGCTTTAAGTCAAAAGGACTTTATTTTCAGCTTGGAGAAGCTTTTTAGCGCACGCCGGCACGTACAATCAGTTTCGCAATACGAAAACAAAGATACGTTGCAGGAAATGCGGCAAGTACATCTATCGTATAATGAACGTGTTGTACCAGCAATAAAAAACCAAGGCACACAGCAGAAATCAACATAAAAATTTTATCCCCTTTTTTTCTCAGCCCAAGAAAAACCATAAACACACTGGAGACGTGACCAGAAAAGAAAAGATCCTTTGTTACGTATTGCTTGCCATAAAAAAAATTAGTTAACGGGTCTACCAGCGGAATAAGGTTGGGTGGCGCATTCAATGGAATCATCCATATACACAAGATTCTGCTGATTGATACCAGCAGGTAAGTCCATAATAATAATAACAAAATCTGCGGATTCTTTACACAGCGTATGATTGCCAGCAGCGCCGCTCCCCATATAAATATAAAGACGGGTAAGGACACACTATGTGCAGGTAACTGGTTCAGTAACCAATCGTTTAAAACGGCGCCTTCCCTTTTTTCAATATGTGTAAAAAACAAATGAAAAATATCCAGCAATGGAAAAATCAGCAGCCATACCGCGATAAATTTAATTCTGAATAAGGTTTGTGACCAGGCACAGGACCATGTTTCTTTATCTTCCTGTAATAGCCGGGGCGGCGCTGTTTGCATAAGTGAATATAAGTGAGCTGAACTTATATAGTATTCAGATTCAGTATCAGGATTTTTAGAGAAGGCATTAAAACATTATTGAGATTTTTAGTATTTAATAGCCAGTCCAGGCATTTTTGCAAGTCTGAATACTATATACTGGCACTAAATACTTAAAATCCGGATACTTTAGTAATGCCATCTTACAAAGGCTTCCATAGCTGCATAATGCGTAAGGCCAAGCTGTTCGTATAATTTTGCAGTATTACGATTGCGTTCCTCTGCACGTTGCCAGAATTCCCGTGCATCACTGCCCTGGAACGGCACCATATCCTTTTGAGACTGGTGTATGAAAATACCAAAGCGTTTCTTTAATACCTGGTCCGGACTCATCGGTATCGCCATTTCTATTTCGCTGATCTCCCATTCCTGCCATGCACCTTTATACAACCAAACCCAGCAATCTTTTATCCATTCTTCGCCACTTGCTTTTAACCGGCGCATACTTTCAAATACGGTGTCAAGACAAACTTTATGCGTGCCATGCGGATCAGCCAGGTCACCGGCGCAATAGATTTGCTGAGGCTTTAATTTTTTCAACAAGTCAAGCGTAATCTGCACATCTTCCTCTCCCATCGGTTTCTTTTCTATTCTGCCGGTTTCATAAAAAGGCAGGTTTTGAAAATGGATATTTTCATCTTTAATACCAACATAACGGCATGTAGCAGCCGCTTCGCATCTTCTTATCAATCCTTTGATGGCACGAATCTCTTTTGTGTCCATCTGGTTGGATTTTTTTGATTGAAGAAAGCCCCGTGCTTCCTGTAAAATGGCTTGTGACTTTTTACTGTCGATGCCAAACATATCTTCAAAGCCAACGGCAAAGTCTAGAAAGCGTGTAACGAATTCATCCGTTACAGCAATGTTGCCACTGGTCTGATAAGCCACATGTACATCGTGCCCCTGATCATGCAGGCGCATAAATGTACCGCCCATGCTGATGATGTCGTCATCGGGATGCGGAGAAAAAATAAGACAGCGTTTGGGGTAAGGACTCATTCTTTCTGGCGGATTGGGTAAGGGAACACTTTTGCCACCAGGCCATCCCGTTATACTATCGCGCAGCATATAAAACACCTGCATATTTATTTCATACGCATCACCTTTTTCAACCAGCAAATCACTTAAACCATAATCATTATAATCTTTGCTGGTAAGGCTTAGCACCGGCTTACTTAAACGCAGCGCCATATTAACCACTGCTTTTTTTACCATTGCAGGCGACCAGTCATATTCTCCGGTAAGCCAGGGGAATTTAAACCGGGTTAGTTCAGACGCAGCAATTTCATCGAGTACAAAAGTGGTATCACTATGTTGTTGTAGCAGGGATGCGGGAATTTGTTCCGTAACAATTCCTTCTACCGCTTCTTTAATAACGGGCGCTTTCATTTGCCCCCATGCCATCAGGAAAATCTTTTTTGCTTTCATGATAACACTGATGCCCATGGTAATTGCCAGCCGCGGTACATTAGATATATTTTGAAATTCCTGGGCGTTGGCAACGCGTGTAGAATTCTCCAGTGGAACCAACCTTGTTCGGGAAAAAAGACTGGAGCCAGGTTCATTAAAACCAATGTGACCGTTGCTTCCAATGCCCAATATTTGTAAATCAAGTCCGCCGGCAGCTTCTATCTGCGCGTCATAGTCAGCACAAAATTTCTTTATGCCGTCCTTTTTTATTTCCCCGTCCGGTACATGGCAATTTGATGAATCAATATCCACATGATCAAACAAATGTTCTTTCATATACAGGTTGTAGCTCTGCAGGGCGTCTTTATCTATCGGGTAATATTCATCCAGGTTAAACGTGATTACATTTTTAAAACTGAGGCCTTCCTCCTTGTGCAAACGAATCAATTCAGTATATACGGTTTTGGGGGAAGAACCAGTAGCAAGCCCCAGCACACAATTTTCTCCTTTGGCCTGTTTAGCTTTAATAGCGTCTGCTATTTCGCCGGCAATAAAAGCAGAACCTTCTTTCAGCGAAGGAAATATAGTCACCGGTATTTTTTCTAAAGAATCTACCATATTCATATTTAAAGTAGGTTTTACGTTGGTAAAGTGCTGCGAAAATAAAATCTATTTCACAGAATGCCAACCTTAATAAATATTACAGCCATATAAAATGGCCGCCTGGCGGTTGCTGGTAGTTTTTTTGAAAAATCAAACGTTTGCATTGCAATATTGCGATTCGCGAAGCGCAGGATATGCATAAAAATCAACCGAACAACAAAGGAAAATTAGATACAATCAGGCTGCATATGCTATTTTTATATAAATTTTATTGTTTGAAGACGGTACTTACAGAAAAACAATTGGCGATCACCATACAGCGGTTGAGCCAGCAGATACTGGAAAATCACCTCGACCTGGAGAATACTGTTTTAATAGGTATACAACCAAGGGGTATTTACCTGAGTGACAGGATTGTTGCACAGTTAAAAAAAGAGGTATCGCCCGGTAAAGTCTTTTATGGTAAGCTGGATATCACTTTTTATCGTGATGATGTTCGCAAGCAATTACATGTTGCCAATAAAACAGATATTCCTTTCAGCATTGAAAATAAGCAGGTCATTATTATTGACGATGTGCTGTACACAGGCCGTACCATACGTGCCGCACTCGATGCGTTACTTGATTTTGGCAGACCTGCAAAGGTTGAACTCTGTGTATTAATTGACAGAAGGTTTAGCCGGCAACTGCCCATACAAGCCGATTATGTTGGAAAACCCATCGATTCAATTATAACCCAAAAAGTTAGGGTATACTGGAAAGAAAAAGACGGCGAAGACCAGGTTGGGCTGCTGGAGTAAGCGGGAATTGGGTATTTATAATTCGATAAGATCAGCACACAGATTTTAACCACGGAGACACAGAAAGGATTAAAAAGCTTATACCGCGGACATCCATTGAGGCGATACACAGAGAATTGCTTCGCAATAATTAAACTAGGATTAGAGCCCGCAAATTAATCACAGAGACAACGGGAAAATAATAACTGGAGGTTGTTTTGCAATCAAACTGCAATTGAGAGGTAGTCCGACTCCCTAACAACACGTCACAAGGACGCTGGCAAGCAAAAGCAGGGCGGGCATCCTTGCGCCAGCTTCGTGACCTAAATTATAATTAGTCGACTCTCAAAAAGTAGGATTGGTGGAGTTGAAACCACAGTAGTACA
>JBDUAY010000022.1:0-25581 GCA_040004415.1 Bacteroidota bacterium
GCGGTAAAGATATTTTATTCTATACCCGTTTTATTGCCAATGCTACCGCGATATATGCCTTGTATACGGAACTATACGGGAGTCATCCCCAGGCAAAAGAAGTATTTACACGGCTGTTGCAGAATATTGCGCAAGCGTATATAAACAGACCGGGCACTTTAAAAAATCGTGATGAAGAAAAGGAAGCAAAGGTCCATTGGTTTTTGGATAATAAGATTGTTGGCATGAGTTTATATGTTGATCGTTTTTGTGGCAATCTTAAAAGCCTCGCTGGTAAGCTCGATTATTTTGAAAGACTGGGTGTTAATTTTTTGCACCTGATGCCGGTTTTTAAAAGCCCGCAAGGAGAAAGCGATGGTGGCTATGCCGTTTCCAATTTCAGGGAGGTGGATGAACGTTTCGGAACGCTGACAGATTTGCAACAGCTGCAGCAACAAATGAGTGCGGCAGATATGTACCTGATGATAGATATCGTGCTGAATCATACTTCTCACCGGCATGTGTGGGCGCAAAAGGCAAAAGATGGTGACAAATATTACCAGGATTTTTTTTACATGTATAATGATCGTGCGCTGCCAGATAAATTTGATGGAGTAATGCCGGATATATTTCCTGAATCTGCACCAGGAAATTTTACTTACATACCAGAATGCCGCAAATGGGTAATGACTGTTTTTCATAAGTATCAATGGGATCTGAACTATACCAATCCGGAGGTGTTTGCCGCCATGCTGGACAATATTTTCTTTTATGCCAACACAGGCATTGATGTGTTAAGGATAGATGCACCAGCTTTCATCTGGAAAGAGCCTGGTACGACCTGTCAAAACCTGCCTAAGGCACATACTATTTTAAGATTAATAAAGCAATGCGTACAGGTTGCCACGCCTGGTATGGCTTTGCTGGGCGAAGCCATTGTGGCGCCGGCAGAAATAATGAAATATTTTGGGGATGGTTTATATACAGCGAAAGAGTGCGACTTTGCCTACAACGCCACCCAAATGGCACTTCAATGGGATGCACTGGCAACCGGTGATACCCGGGTAATGCTAAATGCGCAGCATGAATTATTGCAAAAACCCTTTGGAACGTCCTGGATTACTTACACACGTTGCCATGATGATATCGGCCTGGGTTACGACGATTACATGATTCAGAAAGCAGGGTTCAATCCATATGAGCACCGGCGTTTTTTGAAAGATTATTATTCCGGCGCTTATCCGGGTTCGCCGGCAAGAGGCGCCTTGTTTTCCGTTAATCCAAAGACACAGGATGCACGCATCAGCGGTTCGCTGGCATCGCTTTGCGGACTCGAAAAAGCGCTGGAAGACAATAATGCGGATGAAAATAGAATATCGATTGATAAAATAATACTCATGCAGGCGCATAGTTTTTTCCTGGGTGGTGTGCCAATGATTTTTTATGGCGATGAACTGGGCTATACCAACGACTATTCTTATTTAAAAGATCATAGTAAAAGTTATGATAACCGCTGGATGCACCGTCCGGTGATGGACTGGAACAGAAATAGAAATATTAATGTGACCGGAAGTGTTGAACAGCAGGTGTTCTCAGCAACACAACGGCTAATCAGTATCCGGAAAAAACTGGGGGTGGTGGGCGACTACAAGAATCTCGACTGGCTTTCGCCGCACAATAATCATGTTGCAGGTTATCTTCGCACGCAGCAGGGGAAGCGACTATTCTGCATATTTAATTTCAGCAACGAAGCAGCTCATCTTACATGGTACCTGTTTAAAGAGTACGGAAATCCCCCCGCACAATTGTATAACTATTGGAATGACGAATTGATTACTGTTGGTCAGGATCATGACTACCTGGTGGCAGAACCCTATACTTTTCTGCTGCTGGAACCACGGTAGCTAAAAAATGTATTCAATTTGTTTCAAAACGCGTTCTTTTACGTAAACAAAGCAAGTTTTGACGATGGATTGAAAGGAGACTGAAACAAATATTTCAATTTCAACTCACTAATCTTCGAAGAATCAAAATTTATTTATAACTATGCATGAGGTGGCGGTAAAGCACAATTTTTTAATGATGAACAACGAAATTATGCAGGTGAATATTGATTCTGACAGGCATACGTACCAGGTGCCGTTGGGCCTGAAACAATATGTAAGGGAGAACTCCATTATTACCCGCTCACCCGGTAGAATTAATCTTATCGGTGAACATACGGATTACAATAATGGTTTTGTTTTACCTGCAGCCATTGATAAGGCAGCCTATCTCGTTATTACGCCACGAAATGACAATGAGGTTCATTTGCATTCGGTCGATTTAGAAGAAGACTATATTACCACGGTCAACGAACTAAAAAAATCAGTCGATTCTTCCTGGCCCAATTATATTTTAGGGGTGATAGAGCAATTTGTACTGGCTGGCGTCAGCATTAGTGGTTTTGATGCAACGCTTACCGGTGATATTCCTATTGGAGCAGGGCTTTCATCTTCCGCGGCGGTGGAGTGTGCAGTAGCCCTTGCCATGAATGAATTGTTTGCAACCGGCTTTGATAAATTTACACTTGTCAGATTAGCGCAGAAAGCAGAAAATGAATTTGTAGGTGTGCAATGTGGCATCATGGATCAGTTTGCCAGCATGTTTGGTAAATATAATCATGTTATGAAGCTGGATTGCCGCTCACTTGAATATGAGTATGTTCCATTTAATATGGATGGTATCAAAATATTATTGCTCGATACAAACGTTAAACATTCACTTGGCTCTTCTGAATATAATGTGCGGCGCAAACAATGCGAAACTGGCGTGGCCTGGATACAGCGGTATTTGCCGGAAGTAAAAAGCCTTCGTGATGCAACGCTTGAAATGCTTGACAAATACATTTTGCATGACGATATATTAATTTACCATCGCTGTAAATATGTGGTGGAAGAAAATATTCGTTTATTGTCTGCATGCAAAGATTTGGAAGTGGGGAATATTCCTGCGTTTGGAAAAAAGATGTTTGAAACACACCATGGCTTAAGTAAACTTTATGAAGTAAGCTGTCCGGAACTTGATTTTTTAGTTTCACATGTACGGGATAACCCCGCCGTGCTGGGTGCAAGAATGATGGGCGGTGGTTTTGGCGGGTGCACTATTAACCTGGTGCAGGAAGATGCAATTGATGAATTGATAGCGGATGCAACCATTGCGTATAAAAAAGGAATGAACAAGGAATTAAAAGCACATATCGCTAAAATTGAAACGGGCAGTAATGTTTTGAGTTAAATTTCTTTTTCGGTTTTTTTGTAAGAATCAGCTGCTTCAATACTTTCGAAAAAAATCTCTTGAAATCTGCATTTATTATTTTGCCTGCATTCTTTCTCAGGGTAAATCATTTTTCAGCTTCATCAAAAAATTTCCTGAAAAATAGTAATTGATAATCGATACTGTTTTTCCAGTACGCAGCATTGTGTATGCCTGGCCTTTCAGCATAGTCATGATCGATGTGCAGTTTAAGTAATTTCTGGTGCAGGCTCCTGTTTGGTATCACGAGAAAATCATAGATGCCACAATCAATCGTAATTTTCAGCTCCCGGTTCTTTAAATCATTCACAAGATTTATGACTGAATTTTTCTGCAGGTTGGAAGCTCCCACAGTACTGTCTCCAAAAAGGCTTTTAAAATTCATTCCCTTCGGAAAAAAACTTAAATCAACCAAGCCGCTCATGGAACCAGCCGCGCCAAATACTTCTTTATGGCGTATGGCCAAATACAGGCCGCCATGCCCGCCCATGCTCAAACCACTGATGGCGCGGTGTGCCCTGTCGGGAATTGTTTTGTAACTGCTGTCTATATGATTTATCAATTCACGCGCGGTAAAAGTTTCATAGCGAACAGCAGAGTCTGCAGGGCTGTCAACATACCAGCTGCCGTAGCCGCCATCCGGGCAAACAATAATTAATTGCAATTCATCCACCTTATTTTTTAATTGCGGTGCTACGGTGAGCCACCTGGAATAGTTACCCGCATAGCCATGCAGTAAATAAAGTACAGGATACCTCTTGCCTGGTTTTTTATAATCAGCTGGCGTAATAACCAGGCACTTGATGTTTTTATGCATTGAACTGCTGTAAACGCTGATGGTATCTGCGTTGCCTGCTTTCGCTGTAATGAAATAAAAAAGAAATGAAATGGCGAATGTAATGTGCTTCATGTGAAGTGAATCTTTACTGAAAATAAGGTGTTTCTGCTGTTAAACGCGCTGTTCATTTCTTTGTTCGGCTTGTTTATCAATATTAACATCCGTTCAGAATAGCCGTTTTTCCGTTTGTCAACTTGTTAAAATAATATTTTGCAGTGTAAAATACCTGTGTTAGTTTTGATATCAAATTAATATCATTTTAAATTTTTTCTATATGGAAAAGCAACTTAAAGCAATGTCTGGTTACCTGGCACTAATATTATCAGTGGGAAGTATTATTGGTGCGATCGTATGTTTTATTACCGGCGCAGGAAATGGCGATACGTCAAATACCGGGCTTCTCATATTAGGCGCACTGCTTATTGTTCTGGGTGTATTTTTATTCAAAGGCATTATGGTAGTTAATCCCAACCAGGCACGGGTTTGTACTTTTTTTGGTAAATATGTTGGTACTGTAAAAGACAACGGCCTGCAATGGGTAAATCCATTATACTCGAGCTATCGTATTTCGCAACGTTCACAGAATTTAAATGGGCAACAATTAAAAGTAAACGACAAGATGGGTAATCCAATTGAGATTGCAGCTGTGATTGTTTGGCAGGTAAATGATACCTACAAAGCTGCTTTTGAAGTGTCGGATTTTCAGCAATACGTGAGTATCCAGAGCGAGGCAGCAGTGCGGCACCTCGCAAGCAGCTATCCGTATGACCAGTTTGAAGATGAAAGAGCTGATATAACATTACGGGATGGCGGAGAAAAAGTCAATGAAATGCTGGAAAAGGAATTGAGTGACCGCCTTGCACCAGCCGGTATACTTATTAAAGAAGCGCGTATCAGCCACCTGGCATATGCTCCTGAAATAGCAGGCGCAATGCTGCAGCGTCAACAGGCTACAGCTATTGTAGCAGCACGTTTTAAAATTGTAGAAGGTGCAGTAGGTATGGTTGAGCTGGCGCTTGAAATGTTAAGTAAAAAGAATATTGTAAGCCTGGATGAAGAAAGGAAAGCTGCCATGGTGAGTAACCTGATGGTAGTATTATGCGGAGAAAAAGCCGCTACGCCGGTGTTGAATACGGGTACACTTTACCAGTAAAGAAATGCAATTAATGATTAAAGCCGCTTTGAATGGCAGATAAAAAAAGTTTTGTATTGCGGATAGATGAGGATGTTTATAAGCTGCTGGAAAAATGGGCCTCAGATGATTTTCGTAGTGTCAACGGTCAGATAGAATGGATACTCAATCAGCAGTTAAAAGCAACCAGCCGTTTAAAAACGACGAAGGATAATAGTGCGGGTAAGAAGAAAAGTTCTTAGCGTACCAGGTATTAAATGCTCAGACAATACCAATCAGGTTAAGTAAGGGCGCGGGGCCTGTTCAATGAAAGAACAAAAATCAAATAGAAAGTAATGAAATATACATCGTCATTGGACAAATTAGCCAGAGGCTTAACCATTGGGATTACAACTTTATTCCTTGCCATAATAGCTGGTCAATTTTTTGTTTTTAAACAGTCGGATGCCGTAGTTACAGTGTCTGTAACTGTTGGACTGGTACTGGGGTATTTAGTAGTATTTGTGTTCAGACCCGTTAATTATTATGTGCTAAATGATAAAGTGATCATTCACAGACCCATTAAAGATGTTATAATAGATAAAAAAAATATCAGTACTATTGAACTACTTGATAGAAAGCGATTGCGCGGCGCGATACATTTATTTGGTGTTGGTGGGTTGTTTGGGTATTTCGGGATCTTCGGTAATGCAAGCGTTGGCCGGATGACCTGGTACGCCACCCGTTTGGACAGGGCGGTGCTAATTACTACCATCACGAAACAAAAAATTGTGCTAACACCGGATGAGCCTGTTGCGTTTATGATTGCTGTAAAAACAAGTAATGGCAATGATGTGGGTAAGAGAAAAAAGTGACTGGTTCATTGGTTGAAAAGCGCTATATCCGCTGCCACGGTATCTGTCTCGAGGACCGGAAACATTTTTAAGTGAAAGGGGAATATTTGTAAAAGATATCTGTAATCCCGTGATGCATGAAACACCCGGGAATAAGAAATCAAATCCAGGCAAAAAGAAAATGAAAAAGCGTTTCACCAAAATGATGAAACGCTTTTTCAAGTTAGCATAGAAAAAATTTATTTCAATTTCTTTTGCAAATTTTGATCAATTGCATCCAGGAATTCTTCCGTATATAAATAATGATCTCCGTGTTTTACTTTATTGCCATGAATACAAACAGCCAGGTCTTTCGTCATCTTACCTTCCTCCACGGTTTCAATACAAACGGCTTCCAGCGCATTGGCAAAATCAATCAGTGGTTGGTTGCTGTCTGATTTACCGCGAAAGGCAAGTCCTCTTGTCCATGCAAAAATAGAAGCAATAGGATTGGTAGAAGTTGGTTTACCAGCCTGGTGGTCACGGTAATGTCTTGTAACCGTACCGTGTGCTGCTTCTGCTTCCATTGTTTTACCATCCGGTGTAACCAATACAGACGTCATTAAACCAAGACTGCCAAAGCCCTGTGCAACCGTATCACTTTGCACATCGCCATCATAATTTTTACAGGCCCATACAAAATTGCCATGCCATTTTAATGCACTCGCAACCATGTCATCAATCAGGCGGTGTTCATACACGATATCTGCCGCAGCAAAAGCATTTTTAAATTCGTTGTCAAAAATATCCTGGAAAATATCTTTAAAGCGACCATCATATTTTTTAAGAATCGTATTTTTTGTAGACAGGTATAAAGGCCATTTTTTACTAAGGGCCATATTGAAACAGCTGCGCGCAAAGCCCGTGATACTCTCGTCTGTATTGTACATGCTCAGGGCAACGCCGTCACCTTTGAAATTAAATACTTCAAATACCTGGGGTTCGCCGCCACCTTCCGGTGTAAACGTCATCGTTAATTTACCTTTACCTTTTATAACGGTGTCGGTTGCACGATATTGATCACCAAAAGCATGACGGCCAACAATGATAGGGGCCGTCCAGTTGGTTACCAGGCGCGGTATATTTTTAATAACAATGGGCTCGCGGAAAACAGTACCGTCCAGAATATTGCGAATGGTTCCGTTGGGGCTCTTCCACATTTGTTTCAATTTGAATTCTTTTACCCTCGCCTCATCAGGCGTAATAGTAGCGCATTTTATACCTACGCCGAATTCTTTAATGGCATTGGCTGCATCAACCGTAACCTTGTCGTCTGTTGCATCCCGGTATTCCATTCCAAGATCATAATATTTAATGTCTATATCCAGGTATGGAAGAATTAGTTTGTCTTTAATAAACTTCCAGATAATTCTTGTCATTTCATCGCCATCCAGCTCTACCACCGGGTTGGCTACTTTAATCTTTTGCGCCATGGTTAAGTAATTGTTTTAAGTGAATGGCAAACCTACATAATTTGATGGATTTTTCAAGCCGGGCGGTTCAGTTTGGCGCCTGGTACCCTATTATCGCAGAAAATGCATTATTGCAGGTTTGGTGGTTCTTGTTTTCATATGTATTGAAAAGTCACTTCACCAGGAAATCTATGTGTGAAACCTATACTTGAATAACGTACTTTGCATAACAGCCATATGCCAGGTGTAAATAATTGTACTATTTTTAAAGGCATCACTTGCTGCCACGATATTTTTTTTTAACTTTAGAAAGCGCTGAACAAAATTATTTGTAGAAATGAAATAGCCATGCAAAGTCTCTATGAATATATCACCAGGTTTACGAATGTTACCCAGCAGGAATTTGAACAAATGGCGGGACTGCTGGAAACCATTCATTGCGAAAAAAAGCATATTCTTACCCACAAGGGCCAGGTAGAAAAATATTTATACATTATAAACAAAGGGCTTGTCAGGAAATTTTTTTATAAGAATAAAGAAGAGGTAATCACTCAAATTGCCAGGGAAAAAGATCTTGTATGCTCTTCTGTATCTTTTCTTTCCCAGAAACCATCAGAATACGTAGTAGAAGCGCTGGAACCTTGTACATTATTTGCGATGAGTTACGATAACCTGCAAAAAATTTACAGCATGGGTTATCATATGGAACGAATGGGCAGATTGATAACGTTAGACTGGCTGTTGCAAAAGGAAACATGGGAGCATGACAGGTTGCGGCATGAACCGAAGGAAAGGTTTATCAGGTTTATGAATGAAAACGGCGACTTTGTACAGCGGGTACAACAAAAATACCTGGCTTCTTATCTAAATATGAAGCCCGAAACGTTCAGCAGGTATAAACATTTATTACGGGGCTGATTTAAAAACGAGGCATATCAACTAATGAATGAGCAGATTTTATACAAACATTATCTGGAGACTGTGTATACCTATTTCAGGCGGTTTATAGAATTGAGCCGTGAAGAATTTGATTTTATTGCGCCTTACTTTGAAATAAGAAAATTTGATAAGAAAACGAAAGTGCTTAAGATTGGTGAGACTGATAAGTACTTTAACATTATCATGAAAGGTATTGCCAGGAAATACCTGATGGTAAAGAAAAAAGAAGTCACCATTCAGCTTTCTACAGAGGGGCATATGATACATTCTGAAATTTCCTTCAACCTGCAGCAGCCATCAGATTGTATTATTGAAGCCATAGAACCGGTTACTTTTTTTTCTATGAGTTACGAAAATATTCAACTGATATACCAGAAAATTCCCAAGACAGAAAAGTTGGGACGGATGATCATTACTGAAATGTTTATCAAGAAAGATCAGCGCGATTTTAAACAACTTAATAAAACCACCCGCGAACGTTTCCTGGATTATATGCATAATCATCCTGACATGCTGCAGCGCGTTCCGCAAAAATACCTGGCTTCTTACCTCAATATAAAGCCTGAAACATTCAGTCGCCTGAAACACCTTTTGCGTCCTAAAAGGAATGTACCTGTCAAGGAATAACCTGCTAAATTCCTGAAAAAGAAAGAAATCTTCATTTAAAACCGCAGCATTTATTTAATAATATTTTAATGTAATGAAAAGGCTGTCGGAATTTCAAAAATTACAATAGTCTTTTTCGATTTATAAATTCACATATTTATCTTTTGGATATTTTACACTGTAGCCAACGCGAACTTTTTTTACTTCTCCGGGTGCGAGTTGCAATTTCCAGGTCAGCACACCCAACTCCGCATTGTTTCCGGCGTTTGAACTTTCCATTAATTCAACTTCAATGTCTTTATTGGTTGACAGCGGATATTGATCTTTCAGCAGCATTTGTATAGCTTCTTTTTTATTATTCTTCACTGTAATTTCATAGGTAAAGATTTGCTTTTTGTTACTGCCTAAAAATTTTATGCTGCTGTAGTCTTTTAATTTTTCTTTTTTAACAACGATCCGTTTGTCTTTGCCCAGTGTAAGATTAAGCGTATCCATTGTTGAATTGGGATCAATAAATGATTTGCCAATGTAAGTTCCTTCAAAAATAATATTGGCTTCGCCGGGCAATAAGTTTAATTTTTCCCAATCGGCTACTTCACCCAGCAAATATGCATCCTTGTCTAGTTTGGGCACCGCGTAGTATTTAAACAATGTATTTACCTGGAATTCTTTTAATGAAACATTTTGTTCTTTGCCATTGCCCGGTACATCGTAAGGAAGGTCGATATCAAAACTAATGTTCAGCTCATTATCTTTTACGGTGATATAATCGCTGAGATTATTTTTAAGTGTTACCAAAATAGCCCCGGCAGCAGCTTTCGAGCCGTAAACAGATGTAGCGGCAGCATCTTTTAAAACATCCATACTGGCAATGTTTTTGGGATCAATCTTTTCAAATTGTCCCGGCGGCATTATCGCACCGTTAACTATGTACAATGGAACATTATTGTTATTGAGAGAATTATTTCCACGCAGGGTTAATGCTTTTTTTTCTGTACCATACCCAACTACAACTACTTCTTCCAATTTATTATCAGCAACTGCTATCCCTGCAACTCTTCCCTGCAAAGAAGATTGAACAGCGTTCATGTACAAATCGTTTTCCATTCTTGTTACGGGGTTGGTATAATCAAGAAACCAGCTTTTTAATATTGGCGCATTATTATTTTGATTGGGCACAGAAGTGGCCAGTGTTAATCTAACTTGCTTCCAGTCGATACCCGTTGTTTGCACCAGCTTCGCTTTGTATAAAAGACTGATTGGCTTACTAATGTTTTCTACGCGAATATCGTAAGACGGATTCCAGTAAGCTTTTGATGTAATATAGGAAATGGTAAGATTGCAGGGTCCCGCCAGCGGACTTAAGACCTGTAACAACAATTTACCGGTTGTTTTATTATTCTTTTGCGCTTCTTCATTTATTTGCAGGTTCAGTTTTTGAATCAACGCTGTCAAATTATTTTGTTTTTCCTGGTATTGTGTTATTTCATTTTGTGTTTCCAGTGATTTTGTTTTATAATAATCCATCATCTTCACCAATTCTGCCACGCTCAAGCCAGTTTGCGTTCCGCGTATTTCTCTATTTGCTTTTAAAAGATCCATCAATTCAGCATCGGTTTTTAATATCACCTGTATTTTGCCAATGTCCCTGTTAATAACATCAACGGAATCTTCTAGTCTTTTTATACTGGCGGTTTTCACGGCAAGCTTCAAATATTCCGTAAAAAATTCGACAGACATAATGGTTAGTGTTTCATCACTTCCAATCTGAACACTGTTTATATCGAGTCCGTTGCTGAGGCCTTCAATGATCAGATCGTTATTGCCTTGTTTTAATATCGCTTTCGCTGTGTGTGTTAATTCTGCACCTGCACGATATACGGTAGCCGATTTTAAAGTAGCCGGAACGGTGATTTTCTCGTCACCGGCCATCAGCCTGGTTTGGATACATGTTAAAGCGATCAGTGCGATGGTGATTTTATTCATAAAGCATCTTTTTGATTGAATGATTTGTTGATGGATGCCTTAAAACAAAGAATTACATAACTGCCTGAATTTTTTTTTAAAATTTGTTTGGGGGATCGCAAACCATGTACGGGAACTTACCGCAGGCTGCCTGATGGAAATGTAACTTCTAACTATTTTAAAGCAGTTTGCTTACCGCTTCGGGCATTAAATGATGACTGGTACCGAAGGGTTGGGGCGATTCGCAATGCGGGACGCTGGCTATCCTTGCAAATGCGCTTCGGCAATGCTATCACACCAAAAAAAATCCCTTCTGCAATTACGCAGAAGGGGTCACTTTTTTTAATAATAACCTGTTTTGATGACAGGTTACCGCTATCAGGTCAAAGCCTACTTATATAATAGCTCATAATATTCACTTGCCATACGGTTGCTTTCAAACTGAATTCGCACATCGCGCATACCGTTTTTAACGACCTGGCGCCAGGTATCATAATTGTCGTAATACAACGGCAACATTTCATTCTCCAATATTTCGTACAGTTTGTTCAAATCATATTCATCCTGTTGCTGCACATGCATATTGGCATAATCCGCTTTTGGAACAACAAATCCATTATTGCCATGGTTAACAAATTCTGGTATCCATCCATCGTCAGTAGATAAATTAACTGCGCCGTTCATGGCGGCCGTCATACCACTGGTACCTGAAGCTTCACGTGGTACGCGCGGATTATTCAGCCAGCAGTCTGACGCCTGTTTCATTCTTTTGGAAAGTGCTAACTCGTAACCAACCACAACGGCCACATTTTTATAGCCCTTGCTCAAGTGCACCAAATGATTGAAATCATTGATAGCCGGATAATCCATCGGGTAGGGCTTGCCGCCCCAAATAATTTGAACGGGATAGCGCGTGTTGCTGGTAAGCCTGTTGAAACGTTCTATATCGCGCGTAATCAATTCAGCACGCTTGTAACCTGCAAAACGGCGTGCCCAAACAATCGTAAAGATATTTGGATCGAATACTTTACCTGTTTGATCGGCAACTATTTCAAAGGCCCTTTTTTTAAGGTGTTTCTTGCGGTCATCCCACCAGAAATCATCACCCTTTTCCATTTTATCGTATAGCTGCTTGTCGGCCCAGTAACGATAGTTTTGTGCGTTGGTAATAGAAATGATTGGGCAAATGCCTTCGTATTTGCTCCATAAAGCTCTGGACACATGACCATGCAATTCTGATACGCCGTTGGCTAATTTGGCAAACCGCAGTGCTACCAGCGAATGGTTGAACTGATCATCTGTAATGCCCGTTAGCTTGCGGGTTTCATCCAGGCTTAGTCCGCAGAAATAACTCATTTTATGGCACAAATAAATATCATGCTTTTCGTTACCTGCTTCTTCCGGCGTGTGCGTAGTAAAAACCAAACGTTTTTTTACTTCACTGATATTTTTATTAAACTTCTGGTACAAATAAAATGATGCGCTGATGGCATGTGCTTCGTTCAAATGATACAAGTCTGGATTGAACCCAATTTCATCCATCAATTTAGCGCCGCCCACACCCAGTAAAATAAACTGTGCCACTTTTGTAGCTACGTTTGCATCATATAAACGGTGTGTAATTGTTTGAGAAACGTAATCGTTCTCCGGTAAATCTGTGCTCAATAAAAATATAGGTGCACTTTTGAATGTTTCCGGGTTTAAGTAAAATACTTTTACCCATACCGGGTGTTCATGAATATTGACCTGGAATTTGATGCCCGTATCTTCCAGGAAGCTGGCATTTTTTTCCATCCAGGTTACCTGCAAAGTTTGATCCTGGTTGCGTGCCTGATCATAGTAACCATATTTCCACAATATGCCAATGCCTACCAGGTTTTGTTTCAGCTCATAAGCGCTGCGCATATGGCTGCCCGATAGAAAGCCAAGACCACCGCTGTAAATTTTTAACGGTTGATGTACAGCAAACTCCATTGAAAAATAAGCAATCTTTTTTGAATAACGGTCTTCAGGTGTGTAGGGTACTTTAAATTTTTTAAAACTCATAATTGATTGTATTCTTGAACAAAAGGGCACGCAAAATAACGGTAAAAAACGAAAACAATTGCATTCCGTATAACTAACTCATTGTCAACAATAAAAGAATGTGAACCCGCTGCATATTATATAGAAATGACTATTTCTTTTTTGCGGGCCTGGCCGGTTTGGCCGGCGTTTTGGCGGGCGGTTTTCTGACGAAACTGCCTTCAAAAAAGCATTTAATATCACGGTGAGAACCACATCCATCTTCTTTGAGGCTTACGCTATTTCCGGAAAAGCTAAATGTTAGCTCGCATTGATCGCCCGATTGCCTGTAAACGGCTTTGCCCGGCGATATTATTTTGGCTTCGCCTTTTAATTCGCCTTTGCATCTGCCATCATCTTTTTCAAAATGAACGAAAAACCGCAATTGACCTGGCTTTTTGCTGTCGCGTACCGAAACCAGGTTCAGTCTGTCCTGGCGGTAATCGCCTGCTAACTTATTTTTTCGTGATACCGTGTCAATCGGATTTAACAACTCTCTTTTTGTCTCCGTTTCATTCGATTCGGTAAGGATCAATGTAAAAACACCTGCGCTGCTGATATAAGCATATGCTGCTTTTTTATATATGGTTCGTCCATCGGGTGTTTTATGTTGCGTGTTGGTTGTAATGGCAAATTTGCTGTCCATAACAGCAGTTTGTTCTGTAGCGTTGCTATTATCCAGGATTAGCAGCGGCAGACCTGTTACAAATGCATGGTCTTTGTTAAACACCAATACATAAGCTGCTTTTTCTGACGGACTTATGGCTTTCAGCAACAGATAAGTATCCTGTTTTTTCTGCGATATTTTACCGAGGGGATAAATTTTCGGTTTGCTATTCTTACCGAATTGCTTTGCCAGCAATGTATCCGGAATAATGCTGGTAAATGTTTTATAACTGATGGCTGCAGTATCATGCGTTTTCTTTTCAAACGAAGAGTCAGCTATGGTAAAAGGCGGTTTTACTTCATCAAAAAAGTTAATAAAATCAGTTGTCGTAATTGGTCCTTCATCTGTTACCTGTTTCTTTTTACTCTTGCAAGCAAATAATAACAGGGGTAACGAGGCAATCCATATCCATTTTTTCATACAATAATCAGCTGATAATGGGCTAAAATAGGCATTTTGTCTGAACTGCGATTTGTTTGGTTGCCACTGATCCGCAGATTGCTGGCCAGAATTGATTTGAGCACGAACCTGGTTTGAATAATTAAAACCTGTGCTGGTAAGATACGTACTGAAAGATCCTATTAATCTCTGCCCGGCTACCTACCGTCCAGGCGGACAAAAACATCCCTTCCATCCCGTTCAGACAAAATCTGCGACGCCCGGGGCGACCGTAAAAAAATTTTGCTGCGAATAATATTTTTTTTAGGTTTGCCTAAATTTAAATTTAGTTAGCATGAAATATTCTGCCAGCAAGGAAAATTATATCAAAGCTGTTTTTCACCTGCAGCAGGAACAGGAAAATGTTACTACCAATGCGCTGGCAGAGGCCTTGCAGACAAAGCCTGCATCGGTAACAGATATGCTGAAAAAATTAAAAACACAGAAACTGCTGCAGTATGAAAAATACCGGGGTGTTAAGTTGACCGCAGAAGGAAGAAAGGTTGCCGTTCAAATTATTCGTAAGCATCGTTTGTGGGAATTTTTCCTGGTAGAAAAATTACAATTTGGTTGGGAAGAAGTGCATGAGATTGCAGAAGAACTGGAACATATCAGCAGTAAAAAATTAGTAGACCGGCTGGATGCTTTTCTTGATTTTCCACAAAACGATCCACATGGCGATCCCATCCCCGACATCAATGGAAAGATGCCCGTACTACAACAATCGGCGGTTAGCGATATGCCAGTAAACAGTGCCGGTTCTGTAAGTGGCATTGGCGATCAATCTGCTGAAATGCTTGAATTGCTAAAACATAAAAATATACAAATTGGCACCCGGCTGGAAGTGAAAAGGAAATTTGAAGCAGATGGTTCTATTGAAATTAAAACACGTGGACAACAACCAGTTAATATAAGTGAACACGTGGCAAAAAATTTATTAATCGTATATGTCAACAAAAAGAAGTAACACCGGTAAGAATAAAAACAGTACTGCTGATAATACCGGTGGAAATATGAACGGTAACAATAATACGCATCCACATGTATCGCTGAGCGAAGTGCATGGTACCATTGACACCACTGCCGGTGTCACAAGGGGCAAAAGAATACTTGCTTTTTTAGGGCCGGCATACCTAATCAGCGTTGGTTATATGGACCCGGGTAACTGGGCCACTGATTTAGCTGGCGGCAGCAAGTTTGGATACGCACTTATCTGGGTACTGCTGATGAGCAACCTGATGGCATTGCTGTTGCAAAATCTTTCTGCCCGGCTGGGCATTGTACGCGGCCGCGATCTCGCCCAGGTAAACCGCGAAGTGTATCCTGCCAGCATCAATTTTATTTTATACGTAATGGCTGAAATAGCCATAGCCGCCTGTGATCTGGCGGAGGTGCTGGGCATGGCCATCGGCATACATTTACTCACCGGGCTGCCCATTTTGTGGGGCGTTATAATTACAGTCACAGATACTTTTCTTTTATTTTATTTGCAGAAGCTGGGCATGCGTAAAATGGAAGCTTTTATCATTGCGCTGGTAGCTATTATCGGACTTGCTTTTTTAATAGAAATGTTTTTCGCGAAACCAGTACTTTCTGAGGTAATAACCGGTTTTATTCCAACCATACCCAACAACGAAGCGCTGTATATTGCCATTGGTATAATTGGCGCCACCGTAATGCCGCATAATTTGTACCTGCATTCTGCATTGGTACAAACCCGCAAATTTGGACGCGATGAAAAAAGTATTAAACATGCATTGAAATTAAATATGTTTGATACTACCATTGCATTGAACCTGGCATTTTTTGTAAACGCAGCAATCCTGGTTCTCGCGGCCTCCGTTTTTTATAAAATGGGCCGAACCGATGTGGTAGAAATAAAAGATGCCTATAAATTATTGCCAGGTTTTATGGGCACATCGCTGGCCTCCACACTTTTTGCAATTGCATTGATTGCTGCCGGGCAAAGTTCAACCATCACCGGTACATTGGCGGGACAAATTGTAATGGAAGGATATTTACTATTGCGCATCAACCCGTTGCTGCGGCGTTTGCTTACACGCTTGCTGGCTATTATACCCGCGGTAATTACAATACTTGTTTATGGTGACAGTGAAATTGATGCACTGCTGATATTTAGCCAGGTGATATTAAGTTTACAATTGGGTTTTGCTGTTATTCCACTTATTCATTTTGTAAGCGAAAAAAAGAAGATGGGTGTATTTGCGATTAAACCGGTTACACAAATACTGTCGTGGGTGGTAGCCGCGGTGCTGGTATATCTTAATTTGCGGATGGTTTTTGCAGAAGCAATGGAATTTTTACAAAATAATCATTCCATGTTTGCTAAAATATTAGTGGTAGCAGGGTTGGTAACGCTGGTAGGGTTGCTGATGATTGTCATTGTATTTCCAATGCTAAAAAGAAAATTACAGGCGGTCACAAGGTCTACGGTGCACCATGAATTAAAAAAATTGGAACAATTAAATATCCCGGCATTTACCCGCATTGCAGTAGCACTTGATTTTAGCGGGGATGATGAAAAATTGCTTGCCTTTGCTTTGGGACAAGGCAAACCAGGCAGCAGTTATATATTATTACATGTGGTAGAAAGTGCCAATGCAAAATTACTGGGCAATTCTTCAGCAGATTTGGAGAGTGAAAAAGATGAGGAACAGTTAAGGGCTTATGCGGAGCAATTGCAGGAACGTAATTATAATGCAGTTGCAAAGTTGGGCTATCACAGCAGGGTATCAGAAATTGTGCGCATTGTTAAAGAAGAAAAAGCAGAGCTATTGGTGATGGGGGCACATGGACATGCCGGTATAAAAGATTTGGTATATGGAGAAACCATTAACAGGGTACGGCACGAATTAAAAATACCCGTGCTGGTGGTTAATTTGTAATAATATGAAAATGCATGATGATGAATTGTAAGAAAAAAGGACTGATAATGACTGCTTGTTGTACTAATTAAGTGAATTCAAGTTATCATCATTATGTATATTGATAACAGAAGGGTTGATTAATGTATATAAAAAAATCTCCCAATTGTGGGAGATTTTTTTAATGATTCGATTTGATTTTTTCGATTAATGTCTGTCATGATCACGGTCATGACCGTTGCGGTTATCAGGGTGATTCCTCATCCACTGGTTATGCATGGGATGGCCTTTTACCTGGTAATATTTTTCTTCTTTGCTGTCGCGGATAGCCATTTGACGCTCATGAGGTGCTTTGTTGTTTCTATATTTGTTTCTGTACACATCCGCATGCAAATAAGGCCTTGGCTCATTTACTACTACTTTGTACCCATTATACAAATCAAAATTGCGATATTGACGGGGCAGCCGATTTGCAAATACCCAATGGTTGCGTCTATGATATATAAATTGACTTTTATTTATATCATAATAGGAATCTATATCTGGCAAATAATAATAATTTGCCCGATCATAACCGGTAGGTCCCCAAACAGGCTGTCTGCCGAGGTTTAGGTTTACATGTACTTTTAACTGGGCACTTGCCTGCTGAAATAAAAAGGCACTCATTATTACTGCCAGGAGGATTATTCTTTTCATATTCATAAATTTTATGGTAACACAAAGGCAAAAAAAACGCCACATCTGTATACAGAAACGACAATTTGTTTTATAGCTGGTTATTGGTGTGTTACATACAATAAATAATTTTTTTTTAACATGATGCATTAATTGTACGGGAGAAAAAAAATTTTAATGAACCGTTAATGTGTAAATAATTCTACAGCATGGTAAAATCTATCGTGTTTGAAAATATGGAATATGAAACAGCTACTGTAGTTGTAAGAATTTGCGCAAATGGCAATCGGCGTAGCGGGTCTTTTATTATCATTCAATTCATATTATTTGCTGGTTAAGGTCATTTATTTTTATCGGCCGATATTATATGAGTGATATTTGGTCGATACAAAAGCAGCCGTTTTGATATAAAATTTGTTTCATCAAAAAGGCATTACTGTAATCATTGCAGCGATAGGTTTTTTCGCGGGAAGTTCTATCACTTTGTTTATCGGAATTATATTGTTTGCAAAAGTTCTTGTGATTGAGCAATGGGATGGGAGAAAAACAATTTAACTAAGGGCCACGGATGCTTTTAAACAGGGAGATTAAGAAACTATCGTACTCTTCACACTTCAAGTCCACACGATCTTCAAAGACTACGGTAGTTGTATTCGCGGGCCAGTTGGTCAGGGAATGGTTTATCCGGGTTTACCAGTAATTAGCTTAAAACTGATGACAAAAAAAATTACCGCTTGTAATTTACTTCAGCTTATTGCATAACATTATCTAATTTACATGCAAATCAGGAATTGAGTACTGATAATTCTCCCATGTTATATGAAGGAAAAGTGCTCCTGCAACGAATAGCAACTGGTGACACCATTGCTTTTAAAACTATATTCGATTCCTATCGAAGCAGGTTATACCATTACATTCTTGGATTTGTAAAATCAACCCAGGTGGCAGAAGAACTGGTGATGGATGTCTTTATGAAACTGTGGAACGGCCGGGAACTGGTCATGCAAATAGAAAATTTTGACAGCTTTCTTTTCAGGGTGGCGCGCAACAAAACAATAGATTTTTTGCGCGCTGTGGCGAGAGACCCCAACTTTCAGGAATTATTGTGGGATGAAATGCAACTGGTGTGTGATACAGGCGCCGATAATGTATTGATAAACCGTGAATATGAGGAAAAGGTTTGCGAAGCCATCGCACTACTTTCTCCGCAACGTAAAAAAGTATACAAACTTAGCCGGGAACAAGATTTAACGCATGAAGAGATTGCCATGCAATTGAATCTGTCCAAATCCACCGTCAATAACCACATCGTTGAAGCAAGGCAATTCATTCGTAATTTTCTTGTCACTAAGTTCGACCTCGCCATATTGCTACTGATTATTGATGTAATGTAATTTTCTTTTTGCTCCCATTAGTTACCGTCTTTCATTTCTGCGTCTTATTGCTGTATGAGTGCTCAAAACTGGCAATACCTTATCGATAAATACCTTGCAAATACGATTTCAAAAGAAGAGCTCGATCGTTTGCTGCATATGGCAGACGAACAGCAAGATCACGCTGCATTAACTGCTGTTTTAAAAAAGCAATGGGAAGCTGCAAAAGAAAAAACCGGCGAATCCGGCGTTGAGTGGGATGCAAAATTTGCGGCAATGATGGAAGAATCCCGCCAGGAAACAAGCCTGGTTCAAACAAGACAAAACAGCATAAAATTATTTTACCGTGTTGCTGCCGCTGTGGTTATTGGTATTCTCTGCACAGGCGCATACTTTTTCGTTTCACAAAAATACAAAAAGGACACGGAAGCAGTATCTGTAGTATCAGTGAAGAAAGATATTACGGCGCCCACCAGCAGTAACGCTATCCTCACGTTAGCCAATGGCAAAAAGATTGTACTGGACAGCGCATCAAACGGATCGCTGGCAATACAGGGAAATACAAATGTTGTAAAACTTGCTGACGGGCAAATAGTTTACAACGGAAAGGCCACGTTGGAAATGCAATACAATATACTAACAGTACCCAAGGGAAGTAAGATTGCTACCATCACACTTTCGGATGGAACAAAGGTTTGGCTCAATGTAGAATCGTCTCTGAAATATCCCGTTGCTTTCAACGGCAGTGAACGAAAAGTAGAGATTACCGGTGAGGCATATTTTGAAGTGACCCACAATGTGGCCATGCCGTTCAAAGTGCAGAAAGAAACAACCCTGGTAACTGTGCTGGGCACGCACTTCAACATAAATAGTTATGCTGATGAGCCCGCCATTAAAGTAACATTACTGGAAGGCGCTGTTACGATAAAAAAAGGCAATGCAGTGGGTGTATTGAAACCTGGTCAGCAGGCAAAAATAGCTGGGGATATAAAGACTTCCGGCGAAATTGATGCAGACGAAGTGATGGCCTGGATAAATGGAAAATTTCAGTTTGGTGAAGCAGCGGATATCGCCAGTGTGATGAAACAAATATCAAGATGGTATGATGTGGAAGTGGAATATAAAGGCAGTATTACAGGGCATATTGGTGGAACAATTTCACGGACCGAAAATGTTTCGCAGGTTTTAAAAATGCTGGAAATGACCGGTGGCGTAACATTTAAAATTGACGGACGAAAAGTTATTGTAATGCCTAAATGAAAAAGTTTTCAAAGTTGATATAAGAAAAAACCAGATTCCGGGGGCGGAATCTGGCGCAAAGTCTGGGTCAACTATTTATACAATCTGTTCAGGACTGCTTACCCCCGCAAAAAGCGGGGGAGTAAACATTGTTTAACCAAACAAAACAAAGTTATGTATTTAACGATTAGCTTGTTCTGCCAGCGGCGGAACGTAACCAAAATGCTGTTGGCCATGAAATTTACAGCCATTATTCTGCTCTCAGCCTGCCTCACTGTAAATGCAACAGGCTATTCTCAAATTACCCTCAATGAGAAAAATGTCTCTTTGCAAAAAGTATTTAAAAAAATACAAAAACAAAGCGGGTATGATTTTTTGTACAGCTACGAATTATTGCAACAATCGGGCAAAGTAAATATTGACGTTCGCGGTGTTACGTTGCAGCAGGCGCTTGAAGAATGTTTCAAAAACAAACCACTTACGTACACCATTGTAGAAAAAACAATTGTGATAAAGCCGAAAGAACCGGCAATTAATGCGGGTGCTGATGAAAAAACAATTTCGGTTACAGTTGCGCCGCCTGTTACTGTTAAAGGCAAAATAGCCGACGATAAAGGTCAGCCTGTACAAGGTGTTTCTATTGTGCTGAAGGGAACTTCCATTGGTACTGTTACAAATGCAAATGGTGAATACCAAATCAATGTGCCGGAAAAATCTTCTATGCTACTGATTTTTTCTTTTGTTGGTATGCAATCACAGGAAATAAATGTACATGGAAAATCAGAAGTAAATATTTCGCTGCAGCCTAAAGAATTGCCGCAACAGGAAATTGTGGTAGTAGGTTATACAAGTCAGAAAAAAACTTCTATCAGTGGTGCTGCTACTACAGTTAATATGGCCGATTTATCAAAAACCCGGATTGCAGATGTTGCGCAGGCATTGCAGGGCCAGGTTGCGGGTGTATTTGTTGCTGCAAATACAGGTGCGCCGGGCGATGGTATTAAAATACGCATCCGTGGTGAAGGTACACTCGGCAATAACGATGTATTATATGTTGTAGATGGGGTGCCTACCCGCGATATATCTTTTTTAAACCAGTCGGATATTAAATCAATGACTGTTTTAAAAGATGCATCAGCAACGGCTATTTACGGTTCAAGAGCTGCAAGCGGGGTGGTCGTGATTACTACAATCACCGGGATAAAAGGAAAAACAAATATTGCGGTGGATTATAATTCTGGTTTCTACACTGCTACCCATATGCCAAAGATGCTGGATGCAAGCCAGTATTTAACGGTAAAAGATATTGCCTGGCATAATACCAGTGGTAATGCAACTGGCGACGTTAGCCCATATGCGCAGTTAAAAAATAGGACTGATTTGGCCAACACAAACTGGCAAAAAGAACTATTTAATACGGGCATCTCAAAGAATTTACAGGTATCTGCCAACGGTGGAACAGATAACGTTCAATATTTATTATCTGCCGGTTATTTTGGTGAAGATGGAATTGTGGTTGAGAATCACGATAAATATCAGCGCATAAATTTCAGGGCAAATGTTAATGCCAATTTAAGTGATCGGCTGAGGGTAGGAACCAATTTGCAAATCAGCAATGCCACGCAGGATAAGCTTTCTTCGAGTGGCGACGCACCGGGTATTATTCGTCATGCGATGCTGCGTCCGCCAGTGCTGAGCGTATATAAAAGCACGTCAGACCCAACGTACAGTGCAAGCGATCCGTACACAGACCTTCCATTTTATGCGGCAAATCTTGCGGCAAATGGTGGCACCTGGAACGGCGCACAAAACAAACTGGAGTTTACATCGAATCCCATTGCTATTGTTCATTACACCTCTAATACATTGACCACTTTTCAAACATTTGGAAATGTATTTGGCGAGTTTAGTTTTCTCAGCGATAAATCGCTGAAGTTTAAATCGAACTTAGGGGTTGATATTCGTTTTGGACACAACAAAAATTTTGCTCAAAATTTTGGTGATGATGATGGTGGTGGCGGATCCACTTATGCCGGTATGGGAAGAAATAACAGGCCGAACAGTTTGACGGATTACAGGGATGAAACAAAAACATTTACATTCAGTAATACACTGAATTATCAAAAAACAATAAATAAAAAACATAGCATTAACGCGCTGCTGGGTACAGAAACGATTAACAGCCGGCAGGATGTTTTGAGCGGGACCCGGATTAATTTTGATAATTCAACAGACCCATTCAGGTATTTGGATTATGGCAGTACCGCTTCTATATGGAACGGTGGAACAGAGCCTAATAACTGGAACCTGGTTTCTTTCTTTGGGTCAGCCACATACGGTTATGAAAATAAATATTTTGTAACGGCCACTGCAAGAGAAGATGGTTCTTCCAGGTTTGGGCCCAGTCACAAATGGGGGTTTTTCCCTTCCGTGTCCGGTGCGTGGGTTTTATCACAGGAAAAATTTATGCAAAATGTTGACCTGGTATCAAATTTAAAAATCAGGGCCAGCTGGGGTGTTTCAGGTAACCAGGAAATTCCAAATGATGCGTATCAGACTGTGGTTACGCAGGTTGGTGGCGTGGTTAATAAAATCCGTTATGGTAATCCTGATGTAAAATGGGAATCTACCAAACAAACAGATATTGGGGTTGATGTAAGCGTACTTAAAAACAAGGTAACCATCAGCGCAGATTATTTCAACAAAAACACAGATGATATTTTGCTTGCTGTTCCGTTGCCTGCTGTGTCCGTAGGGGTTATTCAAAGTACTTATATAAATTCCGGTTCTATCAATAATAAAGGATTTGAACTGGGTGTACAGTATCATAATTATGACCATGCATTTAAATACAACGTAAATGCAAACATGGCTACACTGACTAATAATGTAACCCGCCTGTACACCTTTGTACCCAATATTATAGACAATACCAATCATACCAAAACACAGGCAGGTCAGCCAATCAATGCTTATTATGGGTATGCGTTTAATGGCATTTATCAAAATGCCGGAGAGGTTTCAAAAACATTATTTACCAATACCAATGGCACAAAACCCGGCGATATCAAGTTTAAAGATATAAATGGCGATGGCCAGATAGATGACAATGACAGAACATTTATAGGCAACCCCATTCCGAAGTTTACATACGGCTTTTCTTTTTCAGCAGACTATAAAAATTTTGATTTTTCCTTTTTGTTCCAGGGCGTAAAAGGCGTAGACCGGTATAATGATTTAAAACAAATATTAAACTATGACACGCGTCCTTTCAATTCTACAGTGGCGGTGTTAAATAGCTGGAGCGGAGAAGGCACTTCAAATTCAATACCAAGGCTGACTTTTAACGACAATGGCGGCAGTAAAGTGTCAAGTGTATTTGTGGAAGATGCATCTTATTTCAGGCTAAAAAATATTGAGTTTGGATACACATTGCACGTAGCTAAAACGGGCATTAAAAGTCTTCGCTTTTATTTGTCGGCGCAGAACCTGATTACAGTTACAAAATATACAGGCCTGGATCCTGAATCAACGTCATTAAAAGACCAGGGAACTTATCCGCAGATGAAAGCATTTATTGTGGGTGCCAAAATCAATCTTTAAAATATTTTAAAATAGTTTGTATGAAAAAAATATTATCAATCATCTGTCTTATGGCAATCGTGTTTACGCCCGGTTGTAAAAAAGAACTCACGTCGCAATCCATAGGATTGTTAACGCAGGACCAGGTAAATGCTACGCCAACGATTAATACGGTGGAGACTTCTGTTAAATCATCCTACAAATTACTTTCTAATACGCTGAATATATTGGGCAGCTGGGATTGGACGGGTGGGCTGGTATTCCAAAATGATATAATCGATTCAGATATTGAATCTGATGATATGGAGAAAAAATGGAGTGCAGATGGTGATCAGCCGTGGATGGATGACATCAATAATTTCACGTTCACATCTTCCAATGGTGGCCCGAATGGTTTATGGAAATATGATTATGAAGGAATAAAAAGATTGAATATTGCGATTGGCTTTTTAACAAATCCTAAGTTAGAAACAATTACAGGTATCACTACTGTAAGAAAAAATCAATTGCTCGGGGAAGCTTACTTCCTGCGGTCTTACTATTATTTTTCACTGGTTACCAATTTTGGTGACGTGCCTTTAATTGTTTCTTCTGTTGAGACATACCAGGAAGCATTTAAAGTGGCTGTAAAAGTAAGTAAGGATACCGTGTGGAGTAAAATAAAGGGCGACCTGGTTATAGCAAAAGGATTATTACCCGCCAGCAAGCTAAGTTCAGCAACAGAGCCCTGGAGGGTATCGAAAGGCGCAGTCATTGCGTTACAGGCCAAAGCTGCATTGTACACACAGAAATGGAGTGATGTATTATCATTGGTGTCTGAATTAGAGACTGCTGGTTTTTATAGTTTGAATGCAAATTACTTCAGCAGTTTTAATACAGAGTTTACAGACAATGAAGTGATTTTTGCATACAACCATGAAAGTTTACAAACGCCACAAAACGGAAATGGTTTATGTGCGCCATTGGGCTGGGGTTTCTTTGCGCCCAGCACTGATTTTATGAGCTCTTTTGAAGCGAACGATCCGCGCAAATTATATACGGTCGATGTTGCCAATCAAAATGTAAATAAAATTTTGGGAACGCTGGACGGTTCAAATAAAGGGAATGATGATGCGGCAAATAATAAGATATTAATCCGTTATGCAGATGTGCTGTTATGGAAAGCAGAAGCGTACCTTGAAACAGGAGATAATACAAATGCTGTTGTATATATCAATAAAATAAGAACGAGGGCAAGAACAACGGTAACTGCAACGGGTGGTACTGTTGCGGTTGGTTCATTATTGGATCGTGGAGCATCAACCGATAAAACAGTTGTAAAAGCATGGTTGGTATCTGAAAGAAGGGCAGAGTTGGGTTTTGAAAGTCAGCGCATGGGCGATCTAAAAAGATGGGGAATGGCAAAAGCTGTTATGACTGCGCAGGGAAAAAATTTCCAGGATAAATATTATTTATATCCAATACCGCAGAGTGAAATTGATGCATCTGCCGGAACGTTGAAACAAAATACCGGGTATTAAGATCCTGAACCACGGGAAAGATTGAGTGGGTCGGTTTTAAGAAGTTAAGTTTTATATTTCGTACACTTTAATGTACAGCGGGTAAGACCTGACTTCTTAAA
>JBDUAY010000276.1:0-7737 GCA_040004415.1 Bacteroidota bacterium
TCTGGCCACCTGGTTATTGTTCAGCTTTTTTTCAAAGACTGCTTTCGCAGCAGGAAAGCCATTGCCAGTACTGAAATGGAAGCAAACCACTATTGCGATTGCTGTTTCCGATTCAAACCCTCCTGCCAAAAGCCAGCAGGAAAACAATCCCGCTAAAACAACAGAAATAATTAAAGAAGTTCCCAAAGCCCATAAACAGGAAAAACCAATCGCGGTAACCACCACCATTAAACCAGTGCTGGTTAAGCCTAAAATAATTGTCAAACCTATTATTAAACTGCATTAGCAAATAATACCCCCTTATGAAACTATTTTATATTTTATCTACAGCGCTGCTGTACGCTGCGCAAGGCCTGGCGCAAACTGATAGTGTAGCAACACCTAATCCGGATTCAACAGTTGATAAAGCATCGCTGACACTTGGCACCAGCTATTCCAACAACGCCAATTACTATGGACAGAAAGCAATTGAAAGCGTTCCGTATGCAGCCGTCGCAGCTACGTACAAATTAAAATGCGGACTATATTTTACCGGCCTTGCCTATAAATTATTACATGACAGTACCCATGCGGTATCGGCTGCCAGTGCAGGGGCAGGCCTCAATTTTAAACTAATTAAACACCTGTCCGCCGATGTGAGTTACAGCCATACATTTTATCCGGCGTTGTCACCGTTGCTGCAGGCAGGCAACCCGGACAACGCAAGTGCCTCCCTGTTGCTGGAGAATTGGCTAAGCTCAAAGATTAACCTGGATTATGCCTTTGGTAAAACCGCTGATTATTTTGTTACCGCGGGCACTGCCAAACAAATTACACTCGGGCATATAACCTCCAAAGATTTGATTACCATAACACCGGCTGTAGATATCGTTGCTGGCACCCAACATTTCTACCAGACCTATCTGACAGAAAAAAAATTACGCGATAGTGTTTTGCATGCTTTGCTGGGACCTGTGATTGGACAACCGTCAACGGAAGAACCCACCACAAAAACAACAGTGTCGACGCAATTTAATTTACTGTCTTATAATTTTAAATGTCCACTGGCTTATAACCGCGCCCATTATTTAGTTGAAGTCGCCTACCAGCTTTCAGTGCTCAGCAGTAAAGCGCAAAGCAATGCTGGAAAAGCAAACCAGTTTATCAGCGCCAGTTTTTATTACCAATTTTAACCTATGAAAGTCCTGATTGTAGAAGATGAACGTTCAATGGCGCTGGAGATGGAAGCTTTTTTAAAAAGAGCTTTTTACCTCTGTGACCTGGCCTACTCAGCAAAGGCTGCCCGCGACATGATGGACAACCATCCGTATAATTTTATATTGCTTGATCTGGGATTGCCGGACCAGGATGGATTGCTGGTATTGAAGGAAGCCAAAGTAAAATGCCCGGATGCTTCCTATATTATACTTACTGCCCGTGGTGATTTGGACGATCGCATTAAAGGCCTTGACCTTGGCGCAGATGATTACCTGGCAAAACCGTTTTCATTATTGGAACTGCAATCAAGAATGCAGGCCATTGCCCGACGCAAATCAGGCCTAAATGACAACGTTGTTGCACTGGGCGATTTTTTCGTGGATTTGACACGCCGGATAGTCCTTTTTGAAAAAACCGAAGTAGATCTTTCGCGGAAGGAATTTGATTTGCTCAGCTATATGCTGCTCCATAAAAACAGGCCGCTGACGCGTTTGCAACTTAGTGAGCACATCTGGGGAAATTTTTCGGATGATGACTACGATTCTAATTATATCGATGTACATGTCAAAAATATCCGTAAGAAACTCAGTGTATTTGCAGAAGTGGATTGGTTGCAAACCATCCGGGGCACCGGTTATAAAATAAAATGCTGAACCTGTGAAACTGCTGAGCAAATTAACCCTCTATAATACGCTGTCCAAAATGGCCATTGTATTGTTATTTATCTGGCTGTTGCCTGCACTGGTAAAAGACGTAGCTTTTCAATATACCAATTACAACCTGCACGAGCAGGAAAAAAAAGTATTACACACCATTGATAAAAACGGCATCGACTATTATTTTGATGGTGATTCTTCATACGGCAGCTATACCATGCTCAAAGAAGAATATATTTCCCTGGACGCCAACCTTGCCGGTATGGCACATGATACCATTGAAACGGCCAGGCGTATCATCGATAAGGACACACTTCAGTACCGGATACTGACCCATGTGTTGCGGTATAAAAACAAAAGCTATGTGCTGGAAATTGGAAAGACGCTTGCGTCAATAGATCAGTACAACCAGCCATTACAACGTGTAGCACTGTACGTCTTAATTGCATTGATTGCGCTAACACTGTTGATAGACCTCGTCTTTACGCGCGTATTACTCCGCCCCCTGGGCTTAATCATAAAAACAAAATTGCTCAACCGGAAATTTCCATTTCGCGATGAGCATCCCCCTGTAAAAACGTCTACGTCTGATTTCAAATACCTGGATAATTCATTGATAGACTTAATGGACAAAGTTAAAACAGCGTTTGAAAAAGAAAGGGCATTTACCTCAAACGCGTCACATGAGCTGCTGACGCCGCTCGGTATTCTTCAAAACAAAATGGAGAACCTGATGGGTGCTGAGATAAGCGAAGAAGCACAGGAAAAGATAGGCGGCATGATGCAAACCCTGAACCGCCTGAAAAAGATTGTACGTTCATTGTTGCTTATCGCCAGGATTGACAACGATCAGTTTGTAAAAAAGGATCGCCTTTTGGTAAAAGCGTGCGTAAAGGATGTACTCACTGAACTGGAGGATCGCATCGACGCCTCGGGTATCCGGGTAACCCAAAAGATCAATAGTTCAATGATCCTGCAGGGCGTAAATAAAGATTTATTGTTTCAGCTAATTTACAATCTCGTCAACAACGCCATTCGTTATAACAAGCCAAATGGCTCCATTGATATTCGTGAGGAACTGGAAACCGGAAAGCGCTACATGTTAATTATCGAAGATACCGGGGTTGGCATCGATCCGAAAGATCTGTCCCATATATTTGAACGCTTTAAAAAATCGGGCCCGGCGGAGGGGGAAGGATATGGCATTGGTCTTTCTATTGTGCAAAGCATCGCTCAGTACCACGCTATTGATATCCGCATTGCGTCAACGCCCGGCAGTGGAACAATAATAAGCCTTGTTTTTCCGGAAAGTCTTTTGTAAACGCTTTTTCAATGCAAATAAAAGGGCCGCTTATCATTTTCCTCTCTGGCACTCCCGGTTAACTTTAGCATGTCATAACATTTCAACACTTTAGCTGGGATGACTTCGTTTTACAACGGCACAATCCTAAATAATTACACGAGTTTCATTTTTATGGATGCGTATGCGCACCGCCACTGTAAAAACCCGTATTGATTTTCCGCTGGTAAAGAAGCGTTTGATTAACGAAAATGTTCCGCTGGAATGTTATTTGTGGCTATATTAATTAAAACATTTGTTATGTATGCTACAACGGTGATTTTCCGCCCTCTTATAAAAATCAGCCCATATAGATGCCCAACAAAGCTGTAAAAATCGCTAATGAATGATAGCAAGGCAAAAACATATGACCTGTCTTTTTATTATTTATTGTTCATAAGAAATCAGCAACACTGAAGTGGTCTCATCTATTTGTTGAATTATCTGTTTACCAGCCAAAACAAAATGTACACGGGCTGCCTTGCGCGAAAGATGATTGCGTGCCATCTTAATGTGTTCCCGGATCTGTTCATGCCGCTATTGTACATACATTCCTGCAACAGTAAGATCTGTTATAACCGGCGCCATAACATCACAGTAAGTTGCAAAACACTTTTTTAAACGAATGGTATTTTCCCAGGTGAAATTAACAGGTAGTCCATTTTTTAGTTTAACGAGACTATCCACGGTGCTGCGATTTCTGATTAACTTTTCCATACAAAACAATTGAACTAAATAATCAAATAATAAAATTTAATTTTTTATTGTCTAGTATGCTGTAAATGAAAATTGACGGCTGCATTGGCTATTGACCGGCGCAGGTAATGAATTAATCAATGTAAATGTGAAGAGCGGGTATGGTATTAAAGTAACAGTTATGTTTTTACAATGCTGATGCCAATTTTTTAAAAAACGAAATTTTAACGCCACATAAAAATAACTCAAGTATGAAACTAACTTGTCTTCGTGACGAAATTTCACACTAAACCTGATTGAAATTATGGTTGTAGGTTTAAAAGGCAATAATCTAATTATAAATGGGGAACTCTTTATTTCGCGGTGTAGAAATTGCACCACAACTTTAATTATCTTTTTGGAACAGGCTGACCAAAAATGCGCGCACCTCCAAGCCTCGATGAAAAAAATGCGATAAAAACATTGTTGCTGACCGTGCGGTCATTTGCAGAAGTGTGATTTCTTTTCCTTCGCCAAAAAGTTGATAGCTAATTTGCGTGGCTATACAATTATAGTGAGTGACCGCTTCAAAAGGAGTAAAATACCTGCCTGAAAAATTCCACGGCATCTTCAATTGTCAAGGCAGGAAACTTTATAAAAAAACTGAGGATACCAGTCGGCACAAGCTGCTCACTATAAGGCGCTATTTCTACACAAAACATACTGGCAGAAAATAATGCTCACCATACACGCCTGTAATAAGCTGGTACAATGTTTTCATTTATGATTGCCTCCACAAAATAATGTCAAATTAATTTAAATCATCAATACTCTATTATGGCAAAGTCATCTGCTAAAAAAACGGCATCTTCAAAAGCGCCCGCAAAAAAAACATTCGTTAACGGAAAGGCTGCAGGACCATTTACTGCAAATACAGATGTTACCCTTCAGGATTTTTTCGTCAGCAGTCTGAAGGATACTTACTGGGCAGAAAACCACCTTGTCGCTGCGATTCCAAAAATGATTGCTGCGGCAGGCAGTGCAGATCTAAAAAATGCTTTGACTGATCACCTGGCAGTAACAAAGACGCACGCCACCCGGTTAGAGCAGGCTTTTGAACTGTTGGGCGAAAAAATAATTGCAAAAAAATGTGACGCTATTGAGGGTCTTACCATGAGTGGCGAACATGTTATTGACAATACCGTTATGGGCTCTCCTGTGCGTGACACAGGTATTATTATGTCTGGGCTGAAAGTAGAGAATTTTGAAATCACAACTTATACCGGGCTTATCCAGGTCGCAAATAAGTTGGACAAAACGGATGTAGCTGAATTGTTACAGCAGAACCTGGATGAAGAGATAGCCGCGAGTGACTTACTTACGGAGCTATCCGAATCAGTTGATTTTGATAACCGTTGATCATAATACGAACCCAAAAAATTTATAGTATGCCCGAAAATAAAAAGATAACGCCCCAAAAAGATAGTGTTGAAACAAATAAGACAACCGATTTACAAAAGGACACTGAAATTCCAAATGGTGAACTGCTAACCACCAACCATGGCGTAAAGATCAATGATGATCAAAATTCACTTAAAGCCGGTAACCGGGGTCCGTCGTTGCTGGAGGATTTTATTTTACGCGAAAAGATTACACATTTTGATCATGAACGTATACCGGAAAGAGTAGTTCATGCACGCGGAACTGGCGCACATGGTATTTTCAAAGTTTACAAGCCTCTCGCGGAATATACGAAAGCTGATTTTTTGAATGACACGGTAGTTGAAACGCCGGTATTCGTCCGGTTTTCAACGGTTGCCGGTTCACGGGGGTCTACTGACGTGCCAAGAGACGTCCGTGGTTTTGCGGTAAAATTTTATACGCAGGAAGGAAATTTTGATCTTGTGGGTAACAATATGCCGGTATTTTTTATTCAGGATTCCATCAAGTTCCCGGATTTGATTCACGCGGTAAAACCTGAACCACACAATGAAATACCGCAGGCCGCGTCTGCGCATGATACCTTCTGGGATTTTGTGTCCCTTAATACAGAAGCGACGCACACGATTATGTGGTTGATGAGCGACCGTGCGCTGCCAAGAAGTTTACGGATGATGGAGGGTTTTGGCGTTCATACTTTCCGGCTGATAAATGCAGAAGGAAAATCAAGTTTTGTAAAGTTTCATTGGAAACCGCTAAACGGCGTGTTTTCTCTTGCATGGGAAGAATGCCAGCAGATTTCAGGAAAAGATCCAGATTTCCATCGCCGTGATTTGTGGGAGGCAATCGAAAGCGGCGCATTTCCCGAATGGGAGCTTGGCTTACAAATCATTCCTGATGAAGACGAACATAAATTTGATTTTGATCTGCTGGACCCGACTAAACTGGTACCAGAAGAATTGGTACCCGTAATAAGGGTGGGGAAAATGACATTAAACCGCAATCCTGATAACTTTTTCGCGGAAACGGAGCAGGTAGCATTTCATGTTGGTCACGTTGTACCTGGCATTGACTTTACCAATGACCCATTGATGCAGGGCAGGTTATTTTCTTATACTGATACACAACTTCTGCGGCTTGGCGGTCCTAATTTTCATGAAATACCCATTAACCGCCCAATCGTTCCCGTTCATAATAATCAGCGTGACGGGGTACAGCGGCACACAATCAATAAAGGACAAACAAGTTACAATCCTAACTCGCTCGGTAATGGCTATCCTGCACAGGCAACAATCAAACAAGGAGGCTTCAATAGTTTTGCGGAAAGGATAGATGCAACTAAAGTGCGTGAAAGAAGTCCTGGTTTTTTTGATTTTTTCAGCCAGGCCACACTTTTTTTCAATAGCCAGTCTGAGCCCGAAAAACAACATATCATTGATGCATTGCACTTCGAATTGGGGCATGTGGAGACCATCGCTATCCGCGAACGCATGCTGGGCATTCTTACATGTATAGATAAAGGATTGGCAGCACAAGTAGCGTTTAAATTAGGACTTGCCATTCCTGCTGAATTGGGTGCGCTAAATCAGGGTGTACCTGCAGATGCCGATCCGGAAACCTACCAGCCTGTGATAAAAGAAGGATTACTATCTAAGTCTGCCGCCTTAAGTATGGCAGGTTACGTTGCAGATAATATTAAAACACGTAAAGTGGCCATCCTGGCGGCAGACGGGGTGAATGAAAAAACGCTGAATGCAATGAAGGAGACACTGCTCGCAGAAGGCGCAGTAGTTGAAGTTATCGCTCCTGATTTTCATACCATCACGTCAATGAACGGTGTAGCGGTACCAGTTGACAAAAGCTTGCATGTAACCGCTTCTGTTTTATATGATGCGGTATATGTGCCCGGTGGCGCAAATAGTGTTGCGTCACTGGAATCTGATCCTGATGCAGTTCATTTTTTAAACCAGGCCTTCAGGCATTGTAAACCCATTGCAGCAGATACTGATGCCATGCAGGTTTTAGCCGCTACTTATTTTTACAAAAAATTACCTGAGACATATAATGACGAAACAGTATTGCGCGAAGGTATTGTGATTGGTGAGGACGCAGAGACACTTGGCAGACAGTTCATTTTAGCCATGAAGCAACACAGGTTTTGGTTAAGAGAAAAACCAAGAAAGGTGCCTGCATAAACGTTACTAAAAAGCCGGTTGACAACCGGCTTTTTAATATACTAATCACGGCATGCCAATTGAATTTTATTTCTAAATACAAATCATGAAAACAAAACATGTCTTTACAACTGCCGGTCCCTGTATTATAGCACGAAGCCTGTTCTACTATCGTAAAATTCAATCGAAAACTGGAGAAAAAATTGACAACCCGACACGGCTCTCAAAAAACGGGGAGAAAAAGATCAGGGAGGCA
>JBDUAY010000277.1:0-7727 GCA_040004415.1 Bacteroidota bacterium
CGGTTGAAGCATGGGGACGTTCTGCAAAAAACGACGTGGGCGGCTGGTATGGTTTGAAAAAAGGGCTGCGCGGCCGCTTTGGTGTGTATCTTCCGCCATTGCTGGAAGCGTTGAAACTTGCGGAGTTAACTCATGACGCAAAGAACAATAAAATGAAAGCGAAATAAAAAGATTGATAACACTTATTACTGCACCCTAAACCAGCAACAATTGAAGCTTACACACCGCGAATTAATTAACATCCTGCAAAAAGCATACTCTGCAGAAAAGGCAGCTTCTTTCGCCTACCAGGGCCATGCCGGCTCGGTAAAAGATCAACATGAAAAGACAACTATACGCCAGATAGAAATGGATGAATGGAATCACCGCGAAGAGGTATTGGAAATAATGCGGCAATATGAAATTCCAGTCTCAAAATATTATGAGTTCCGCTTTCATATTATTGGAAAAGCCATTTCTGCAAGTTGTTATATTATTGGCTGGTTTATGCCTTTTTATTTTGCCGGCAGTTTAGAAAGCGGCAATGTTTGTGAGTATTTCAGGATGAAACAATATTTTAACGGGCTGGGTATAACAGAACATGATAAAATATTGTATGAGATGGGCATGAAAGAAAAAGAACATGAGGTGTATTTTTTAAGTAAAATAAAAAATAACAAACTACTTCCTTTTTTCGAAAAAATCTTTTCCTGGGGTGGACATAAAAGTTTCAATAATGTAAACCTTGATGAAAAGTATCCGGTAGAAGCTTCAGATGTCTACTGTAAAAAATAACAATAAAATGCATTGATAAATAAACCAGGAATGAACCGCCCTATATTTGAATGAATTTCAAAAAGCAGCAGACTAAATAGCCATTCCTACTTTTACAAAAATATCTTTCAGAATAAAAGTGGGCAGCTGGCTACATGCTGCAGTAGTAAAATTGCAAAAAACAGTTGACCCAATGCAATGCCGGATGCAAACCCAGCAGGGCCTTCTATTTTCTTTTCAGTTTGGGTCAATGATGAAGCAACAAAGGCCGACAAAATATTCTATAACATGCATGCTTATGGACCGCTAACATTGATGCAGGAATGGGAAAAACCGGATCCGGAAAAAGTCGGGCAGACCGTTCATAAATTAGTCCGCTTACTTTTAAAAATGGCCTTTATTATTGATGATTTATTAGACGAAAGGAAGCATAAAGACAAAAAACGATGAAGCCAACGCGCAATTGTACCATGACCGTAATCCCGGTAATTGATTGATTAATTCTCCGGACACTCATGCTTTAAATGTTATAAGTTATGAATCGGGAAAAGAGAATTACTGCCAATCTGCCCTGTGGTAAATTGCGGTATTAGCGCTTTTTTCTTTAGTAATTTATTTGTTTCATAAAAGAAAGATAACACTGCATGTATCCAATCAAACAAAATAAGACTCGCCGGTATTAATTTTTATCTGAAAAAATATCCAACACTCAGCGATGCAACTCTTGTTTTAATATTAGGTCCATCTGGATCGTTATCAATATTGCCGATGCCATACGCATAGGATGCTTCTGCAAAAAACTTTTGTGTGAAAGAATAGCCCAGTGCTGCATTCATTGATGCATTAAAAAGACCAAAATGATTACCTGTGAGACTTAATATGGCCTGGTTATGTACACGCATCCCATTCATGTCTGTATAGATTTCTTTTCCGGAAATGCCCACACTAACAGACGGCCCCGCCTTGCAATAAAATCCGCTTCCTCGTGTTTTAGATAAATCAAATTGCACCATCACGGGTATATCTGCATAATTTAACCGGTATGTTTTTCGGGGTTCCCCAGGTGCCGTAATTATCGAGTACCCCTCAGCGCTATAGTGCAACCCGCTTACAAATGCTACTTTATCATCAAAATAAACTTTGGTCAAAATGCCCGCGTTAAAACCGATTATTGTGCCGGTAGAAATTGTAGACCCATTTGCTTTGTAATTTGCTGAACTTATTTGTGCGCCAGCCTTTATGGCCCAGTGTATTTGCGCATTGGCGCACAGGCCTAAGCACAGCAGTGCGGGCAAAACAATCAACTTCATAATTACTTTTTAGGGGTTAACCGAAACGGTTATTTACCAGAGGAATTTGGATGGGAATGAAAACGCGGACAAGATACCGGTTTAGGATGGTGTTTGCAAGAGCCATTCTGCGAAAAATTATTTTCCGGCAAGCTTCTGATTATAAGAAGCTGATTCTCCTTTTGGTATGGACAGGCTCTCCCACTGATTATTTTTTATTAGCCTGCCCAGGTACACAATCTGCCCTACGTGATAAGGATAATGGGATAACTGCCGGTTTATGGCGTCAATGACTGACTGTCCCTCTGTTCGTATATAAATTGTCTTTAAAAGATCTTTCTCTTTTAGGGCACTCAACGCTTCAAACATACACTGCCAGCCTTTTTCCCAAAGTCCCAACAGTTGATCCCTTGTAAAATGCTGTGAATTAAATTCGATGTCACGGTTACGCCACTCTTTTTCTCCGTCTTCAGTTAAAAAATTCGTCCAGCGGCTGAGCATATTTCCACCCAGATGCTGAATAATAACAGCAATACTATTACTGGCATCATTGGGTTGAAAATTAAAATCTTCGTCCTGCAGTTGGGCAAACGTTTTATCGCCCAAATCTTTGTAATACGCAAAACGTTTAATAGCTGTTTGAAGAAATATGGCGGCTATGGTATCCATACGTTATTATTTTAAATGCTGTATTTTAAATTTTAAATTAAAGCATAAAATAGACTGACATCAAATTGGTCAAGAAAGAATTCAAAATACAAGTCGTTTAATTAAGACTCTTTTTCTCCGGAGGAGCGTCCTGTTTATAGAAAAAAAATAAACCAGAGAACAGCTCCAGCGAAGCTTCCTGTGCATTACAGGTGGCTCCACGGGAGCCGGCTCTACTATAAACTTGCGCGCTATAAACAGGAAGTTCCTCTGGAACTAAACGTATAGCAGTATAATTTGAGACAAATAAATCCATACCTAAACTACATTGAATACAAAATAAGAACAGCGGCCCCAAAAACAGCGCTCCTCAATATCCCTCCGCACCATCATCTCCCCTGTTGTCAGCCACCGCTTCAAATTTCTTATTGGGCAGTACTTTTATTACTTCTGTTCTGCCAATGTGTTCACGAACAGTTACCGTATAACCCATACCTTTTAACTGGTTGATTACATTTTCCGGAAATCCTTTTTCTACATATATTTCATCTGGTGTCCACTGGTGATGAAACTTTGGTTTGTATACTGCATCTGCGGTACTTAAATGAAATTCGAGCATGTTTACCAGCGTTTGATAAACAGAAGTAGGAATGGTAGTTCCACCCGGCGTACCCAATACGATGTAAGGCTTACCATTTTTTAATACGATGGCAGGTGTCATACTACTGAGCATACGTTTATTTGGTGCAATTGCATTTGCCTCAGCTCCTACTGCACCATACATATTTGGAACGCCTGGTTTCACGCTAAAATCATCCATTTCATTGTTTAGCAAAAATCCAGCACCACCCACAACCGTTTTACTGCCGTAGCCGCCATTTAATGTGGTAGTAATGGATACTGCGTTACCATATTTATCAATAATACTCAGGTGCGTAGTCTCTTCGCTTTCAGGATTAATATTTCCCTCTTTTGTAACTGTACTGCTACCAGCTTTTGCAGGATCAAAATCTTTCATTCTGTCAGCAATATATGCATCACTGGTTAATTTTTTCACCGGCACTTTTACAAAATCAGCATCGCCCATAAACGCAGCGCGATCTGCAAATGCACGGCGTTCTGCTTCTACCATTAAATGCACCGCAGCGAGCGATTGAAAACCCATCTTGGCAATATTTCTATTTTCAATCATCTTCATCGCCTGGGTAAGGATGATACCACCACTGCTGGGCAATGGCATCGTAACAATATTATAGCCCTTATACGGAATTATGAGTGCAACTCTTTCTTTTGCCTGGTAGTTCTTTAAATCGTTGTAGGTAACCAATCCTTTACCGCGCTGCATTTCTTCTACTATCAGTTTGGCCGTTTCTCCTTCGTAAAATCCTTTTTGTCCAACATCCCTGATCCGTTTTAATGTAGCAGCCAGATCTTTTTGTACCAGTATATCGCCTGCTTTCCATGGAACATTTTTTACAAAAACTGGTTGAACTGTATTGTATTTTACAAATGATTCTTTATATCCATTTAATCCGCGCGCTTCATTTTCTGTAATGGCAAAACCCTTTTCAGCCAATTCAATAGCAGGTCCTATCAAATCTTTGAAAGGTAGTTTTGCGTATTTCATCGCAGCAAATATACCGGCAATGGTACCGGGTACACCGGATGCAAGATGGCCGTTCTGGCTAAGATTCATTTCCGGATTACCTGTTGCGTCCAGGTACATATCCCTGCCAGCCGCCGCGGGCGCTGTTTCGCGGTAATCCATCGCAATATTTTTTCCATTCTGCAATCGCGCAATCATGAAACCGCCACCACCAATATTACCGGCACCGGGATAAACAACAGCCAGTGCAAGTTGGGTAGCAATCGCTGCATCTATTGCATTGCCACCGTTTTTTAGCACGCGTACCCCTGCTTTGCTTGCCAGCGTATGGGCGGATACAACCGCACCATTACTACAGGTAATTGTTTTTTGCATGGAATATTTACCATGACTTACAATCGGATCATCGATGTCCGGCTTTTGCGCATTTACATTGCAAAAAACAAAAATAAAGGCACCTGCAAGATAGGTTCTGATGTTATACATATTTTAATAATTAGCTGAACGTAAGAATGCCGAAGTTACGCATTGCAACGGTTTCCCCGCTATCATTATCCTGTCGGATTTTTAAAAAAAGCAAGTAAAAAATATTGATTTTTTTTATCCTATTTTCAGGTAACTGTTGCTGTCAGCAATTTAACGGTAACCAAAAATGAGGTTGATAATAATGCCTGCATTTACTTTGGCTGAGAATAAGCGATACAATCACATTAATAAACAAAATGACACAAATGCCAGGAAAAACATGACACCTAAATTTACTTTACCAGCCCCGTCAGACAGCATTGGGTTTTTTGCGGCATGTAAACATGTATCTAATCAATATTGGGAAACTCTATTGTAATTCAGACATTATCAATGCCTTGCTGGCGGTCGCCATTTCATTTATCAAACCAGGCGCTGCAATTCGTTTTACTTTTCACGAAACTTCCCATGATCGTAATAGCAAGATTCGCTTTTCAAACAGCAGAAAAAATTTCCCGGGAGTTAATTTTAAAATGAATTCAAGTTTTATCTTTAACCCGGACAATTTAAAAGCAAGCATATGAAAGCTGCAACGGTTAAAATAAAAGAAGTTGATGCATACATTTCCGGCTTTCCAAAAGAAACCCAGGCATTGTTAAAGCAACTTCGTGCAACAATCATAAAAGCCGCACCGAAGGCGGAAGAAGTTATCACCTATAAAATGCCCGCCTATAAACAAAATGGTATGCTGGTTTTTTTTGCAGGATATAAAAATCATATTGGTTTCTATCCAACCGCATCCGGAATTGCAAACTTTACAAAGGAAGTATCAGCTTTTAAAAATTCGAAAGGTGCGGTGCAATTTCCGCTTGATGAACCGCTTCCGCTCAAGCTCATCACGCAAATTGTAAAGTTTAAAGTAAAAGAAAGAACACTGATAAAGCGTTGACGGCAATCGATTTAAAAATCTATACGGCTTATCATGCAAAAATTTAATTATTTTGATAATTAATAAATCGAATGAAAAAAAGTGCCGGCATACTCTTATACAGAACAATTAAAAAAAAACTGGAAGTAATGCTGGTGCATCCCGGTGGCCCCTTCTGGAAAAATAAAGATGAAGGTTCATGGTCGGTACCGAAAGGCGAATTTACTGACGAAGAAAACGCTCTGGATGCGGCTATCAGGGAGTTTGAAGAGGAAACTGGTTTTAGTTGCAGCGGAGATTTTGTTGAGTTAACGCCTGTACAAATGAAATCAGGAAAAATAGTGTATGCATGGGCGTTAGCAAAAGATATTGATGCTGCCGCAATAAAAAGTAATGCGTTTGAAATTGAATGGCCGCCGAAATCAAAAAAAATGCAACGTTTTCCGGAGATAGATAAAGCTGCCTGGTTTTCTCCTGCAGAAGCAAAAAAAAAGATCAACCCGGCGCAATCAGCGTTTATTGATGAGTTGGTTGCACAATTAAAATAATTCCCTGCACGATACGATAAAACACCGGCCGTGGATGCAGACCATGGAATAAACGATTTTCAATCAATCCATTTAATCCTTCGAAATCCCCGTTCCCCAACCCCATTTCAAAAATTCCGGCATTGCTTTGGCCCAGGTTGCAATATCGTGCCGGCCATCCTGCATTTCCAGGTAATGAATATCATTTTGCGCATCATATCCTTTGCTGATCAAATCATCAATTAAACCAAGTGTATCATCAATAGAATCAATAATGCCATTGTGATTACGATCCATGGTTTCGTCCAGTGCACCGGTTTCAAAAAAGAATTTTAGCCAGGGATAAAATCCACCTTCTTTTACCTGCATATGCATGATGCGATCAGTTTCTTCATTGTATCCATCTTCCAGTCCGCGCGTGCGCCACCATAAAGAACCAGAGAAGACGCCGGCCCTTAAAAATTCTCCGGGATGATTCCATACAATATCAAGTGCGCTCAATCCGCCCAAAGAAAATCCTGCAAAAGATTTGCTTTTAAAAGAAGCCACCGCATAAGTAGTATGAATAAACGGCAATAGCTCCTCAAAAATAAACTGGGTATACAAAGCGGCTTTTGCGCCACGTCCCATATAATCAGTACACCTGGCAGTGCCATATTCCACTTTTCGCTCAATGCCGCTATGTATGGCCACACAAACCAGCGGCTCAATAGTATTGTTGCCAATAAGCTCATCCAGCATGGCCGCAAGTCCGAGTTCCTCCATGTTCTGTCCATCATTTATCAGTAACAAACCCATTTCTTCCGGGTGGGCTACATCCCGCGGCAAAAAACAACTGATGGTTACAGCATGTTCCAAAATCTCAGATGAAATGGTGTGTTCTTCAGTTAATAAAGCAGTTGTTTTATCTTCATGCATACCGGTCAAAAATAAGTAAATCATTTAAATTCCATAACCATTATTCAGCAGGTCTTGCTGATATTATCATGGCAACTAATATGTTTTACTGACGGACGCCATTGTAAGGGTGCTTTTATCATTGAACCTGGCATCAGCTATCACTGTGACTATTTCCAGTTTTATTCGTGCCTAAAATATTCTTTTGTTTTTCTGATTCGATAAAAATATATTTGGTTACGCAGAAAACGGAAATGCATTGTAACTTGTTTCACCAGCAGAAACTATGACATTCTATCACCTGCATCACACTTCATATTTTTAAAAAAGATTGTTATGAAAAAAATTGGAATATTGTTTGGGCAGGAACGCAGTTTTCCGACCGCATTTATCGAAAGGGTAAACAGTAAAAATGTAAATGGCATTACTGCCGAAGCGGTTCGCATAGATAAAGTAATGCAGGGCGAGCCAACAGAATATTCTGTTATTATCGACCGTATCAGCCAGGATATTCCATTTTACCGTGCCTACCTGAAAAATGCGGCGTTAACTGGTACTGCCGTTATTAACAATCCTTTTTGGTGGAGTGCTGATGAAAAATTTTTTAATAATTG
>JBDUAY010000278.1:0-7726 GCA_040004415.1 Bacteroidota bacterium
CAACCATATATGATGGCAGCGCTATTGCATTCTCGCCAGGTTCTATCATTGCAGGTAGTATCCCTAATGCGGTAATACCTGCAAATTCTACCAGGTACATTACCATTGGGTCTGCCAGTGCGCTGACCCCTTTACCGGTTGATCTAACTGCCTTCAATGCAAATGTGACCGGCAACAACAGCGTTACCGTTTCATGGCAAACAGGAAACGAAATAAATAACGACTATTTTACTGTTCAGAAATCACTGGATGGAATTGCCTGGCAAGATTTAATGCGGATAAAAACAGCGGCTGGTCCGCTGCCTTTGCACAGTTACAATATTATTGATCAAAATCCTTACATGGGTATTTCCTGGTACCGGCTTCAACAAACTGATTTAGACGGCCGGTTCAAGTATTCAGCAGTCCGGGTAGTGATGATTGATAAAACAGAAAGAAATAGTATTGTTGTATATCCTAACCCGGTTTCAAATTTGTTGACGGTTAAAGGAAGCAGCGCGGAGCTGAAAACAGTTAAAATCTACACCCTCACAGGCCAGGATGTTACCCTTACTGCAAAAACAATTGCAAGCAGCAGTACGGCCAGGGTGCTGGATATTGCAGGATTAGCCCCGGGCGTGTACAACATTAAAACCAGTACCGGCAGCGCCAAAATAATTAAACAATAAACCGGCGCCATCATCATTGATACGTAGAAAGGTATTTGATAACGGATTTGCATGTTCGTGCTAACAATAATCAGTCAAAAATTATATATTTCTTTCAACTGCCAGCTTGAACCTGCTGTACGATCAAATAATTAAGGCTGAAAACCCTGATCAGAAGGCATAAAAAAATATCTAACTTTAAACGACTTATCTTTCTAATGGTAACTGTATCCCCGGAATAAATAATTTTTATTCATGCGCAAAGCATACATCATTTTTATATTTCTATGTATTCTACCAGGAATGGAGGCACAGACGCCGGTACAAACTATCAGGGGTATCGTTGTCGATCGCGATAGTCACAAATCGCTTTCCGGGGCTTCTGTAACAGCCATGGCAGCGGATAAAAAGTACACGGCAGTGTCAGACTCGTCAGGTATTTTTATTGTAAGAAATGTTCCGGCCGGGCGTGTCAAAATATTATGCACGTATATCGGCTATGCAGGCGCTGTAACCGACGATATTATTATAAATGCCGCCAGGGAAGCTGAGCTAACCATTGAAATGGAAGAAGAACGTAAACTGCAGAACGGTGTTACCATTACTGCCATACACAATCCAAAAATTCCGGTTAATAAATTTGCACTGGTAAGCGGCCGTTCTTTCTCACCGGAAGAAACACAACGTTTTGCTGCCAGCGGTAATGATCCAAGCCGTATGGCACTGGGTTTTCCCGGTGTACAAGCCAACAGTGATGTAAATAATGATATCATTATCCGCGGTAATAACCCGGCAGGTATGCAGTGGCGGCTGGAAGGCGTAGATATTGTAAACCCCAATCATTTTGCGCGCAAAGGCAGCAGCGGTGGTGGCATTACCATATTTAGTCTGAGTATGCTGGACAATTCTGATTTTTTAACCGGTGCCATGCCAGCCGAATATGGTGATGTGCTCAGCGGCGTATTCGATATTCATCTGCGTAAAGGCAATGATCAAAAAACTGAATATACTTTTAAAGCCGGTTTGCTCGGCCTTGATTTTTCTACTGAAGGGCCAATTAAAAAAGGCCGTAGTTCTTACCTGGTCAACTACCGCTATTCAACATTAAGTTTATTGGGTGCAATTGGTTTAAACCTCGTGGGAGAACGGTTGCGGGACAATTTCCAGGATCTGTCTTTTAATCTCGCTTTCAGCAACAAACTGAAAACATCTCAATGGAACGTATGGGGCATTGGTGGCTACAGCAAAGAAACAGAACTACCTGTTAAAGATACCGTTAACTGGAAGCAATACGACGATTACGCCATTCATGATTTTCGTACCAGGACGGGGGCTATTGGAATAGGCAACACACTAACACTATCGGATAAATCTTTTTTGCATTCTTCCCTGGTGATAATGGGCCAGCGTATTACGTGGATAGATGATACACTTACTAAAAAACAAATCTCCTCAACTGTTAATAATGAGTTGTACGATAATGACCGTATTACGTTCGCCACTTCTTTCAACCATAAATTCAATGCCCTGGCGAATTTAAAAACGGGTTTTTATGTGAGTGACATTATCTACCAGTTTAAAAGAAATGCGCTGAATTTTACGACATTGCAAAATGAAACCATCATTAATGGTGCAGGCAATACATGGTTGCTGCAGCCATACGTGCAAATGAGTATAAAACCCGGCGTTAAATGGACCATCAACCCGGGCGTTAACATGATGCATTTTGCTTTGAATAATAAAACAACAATTGATCCCAGGCTTTCGGTTCAATATAAAATAAACAGCAAACAAAATATAAGTTTGGCTTACGGACTGCACAGTAAAATATTGCCAATGGGATATTATTTTTATAAAGGCGCTGCACCCGATACGTACCCAAATCACGATCTTGATATGCTACGTGCACATCATTATATCCTGGCATTTGATCAATTGTTAAGTAAAGGCTGGCGGCTGCATACGGAGTTATATTACCAGCATCTATTCAACGTTCCGGTGGTGGATGATCCAAACCGGACTTTCTCGATGCTGAATGAAATAGAAGGGTATGCAAAAGAAGCACTGGTGAGCAAAGGCAAAGGAACGAACAAAGGGATTGATGTTTCGCTGGAAAAATTTTTCACGAAAGGTTTTTTTATGATTACTTCTTTCTCCGTTTATAAATCTACCTACCAACCGCTAAACGGCAATACGTATAACACACGTTTTAATGCTGGTACCGCGGGCTCCTGGGCCGGTGCAAAGGAATGGAAGCTGAAAGGAAACAAGGTATTTCAATGTGGCTGGAAAGTTATTTATAATGGGGGTTTCCGGCTAACGCCATTGTCTTCTGTTCAATCTACCACAAGAGAACCGGTTGAAGATGAAACAATGCCGTACACAGATAAAATTAATCCTTATTTCAGAATTGACGGACGTCTTGCGTTAAGGAAAGACAAACAAAAACGGTCCTGGCAACTGGCATTGGATATTCAAAATCTGTCGGATGTAAAAAACACAGATCCCTTATCCAGGCGATATGATCCGTCTGTAAACAAATGGATATTTACTACTCAATCAGGCATCGTGCCGGTGCTGAGTTATCAAATTGACTTTTAGGATTATTAACGCGATGTCTTTTAGTTAAGATCCGTTGCCACTGTATCCCGGCACTACTTTGCGGGGGAGCAAATCAACATGTTGACATATGGTTGGGATATAAAAAAGAGTTCCGGAGGTGGTGAAATAAAATTTACTAAATAAAAACTTTCTGAATAGACTATTGTTGTACATTTCCTGCAAAGGAAATATTCCTTTTATAATTAATTTATCAAAAAATTATAACGATGATAGAAACAAAAGCTTATGCTGCGCAAGATGAAAAAACCCCCTTGGCGCCATGGACGTTCGACCGGCGCGATGTTGGCGCGCACGACGTACAATTTGACATCTTATTTTGCGGTGTTTGTCACTCAGATTTGCACCAGATTAAAAATGATTGGTTTCCAGGCATATTCCCTATGGTGCCCGGGCATGAAATTGTTGGCCGCGTGGTAAAAGTTGGTGACCATGTAAAGAAATTTAAGGTGGGCGATCTTGCTGCTACCGGTTGTATGGTGGATTCGTGCCAGGAATGTGAAAATTGTAAACGCGATCTTGAACAGTATTGTTTAAAGGGCAGTTCTCAAACGTATAATGGCGTTGAACGTGATGGAAAAACGCCTACTTATGGTGGTTATTCCAATACAATTGTAGTGCGCGAAGAATTTGTATTGCGTATTTCCGACAAACTCGATCTGGCTGCTACTGCGCCGCTGTTGTGCGCAGGGATCACTACCTATTCACCTTTGAAACATTGGAAGGTTGGAAAGGGCCATAAACTGGCTGTGCTTGGCTTAGGCGGACTTGGCCACATGGGCGTTAAATTTGGTGTAGCTTTTGGCGCTGATGTTACGGTATTAAGTACATCACCCAAAAAAGAAGCAGATGCTAAAGCATTGGGGGCACATCATTTCGTGGTAACAACAGATCCGGCACAAATAGCAGCTGCAAAAGGCACATTTGATTTTATCCTGGACACGGTATCAGCGGTACATGATTTTAATATGTACCTGTCTTTATTAAGAACAGATGGAATTCATATCTGCGTGGGCGCCCCTCCGGATCCTTCGCCGATAGCAGCTTTCAGCTTACTGGGTGGTCGCAAAAGCTTAGCGGGCTCAGGCATTGGCGGTATTAAAGAGACACAGGAAATGCTTGATTTTTGCGCAGAAAATAATATCGTTTCTGATATAGAGATTATTGATATCAAAAATATTCAAACTGCATACGACCGCATGGTGAAAGGAGATGTTCGCTACCGCTTTGTAATCGATATGGCCACACTGTAACATACACGGTTACATTAAAAAAAATAGCCGTTCGTTAATTCATTAAAAAAGCAGTTCCAAAAAGAACTGCTTTTTTATTCTAAGACATGCTCAATAGCTTTAAAATACCAGTCCTGTTTTATCATTAACCGTTAGGGGCTTTACTTTTTTATCTTTTTTACCAACCGCAATATTCAGAACAATCGGTTCTGCGGTATTCACTTCATAATACAATTTTCCATTTTTCTTTTCCCATTTAATATGTACTTTCTTTCCGTCGGGAAGCAGAACATCTCCTGCAGCATGTGTTAATGACCCGGTTTGTAAATTAAAATCAAATGTATTTGTTCCGAGATCAAAATGGGGTGTTAGTCCGAGCACATAACGCGACAGTTGCCAGGTGGGGCAGCCCGACCATTGATGACAATGCGTCCATCGTGTATCAAATACTTCCACCCATGTATTTCTGTCTTCTCCCAGTGCCCAGCCCCAGCAGGTACGATACTGCTCAAGTACAAAGTCCATTTCACCATTTTCTATCAGAAGAGGAAAAGCATAATGTGCGAAATAAGGTGTAATTAATTGTGGATTATTCGCACCCGGATCACTTAAGCGGGGAGCAACTAAATTATTTGGAAAGCAATTCAGTATGTGTTTCTTTATAAATGCTATCGCTTCCGGGTGGTTGCTTTTTGGTATAAAACCTGCCAGCATTCCCAAAACTGTCCGGTGATAGCCAATGGTATCCCAATTATAACCTGCAGCTGTTTGCGCAGCATAAAAATAATTAGTTATAATAGCTGAAAGCTTCCCTGATAGCTGCTGGTAAGCTGCTGCCTTTTCTTTTTTATTAAGTTGAATGGCCCATTTTGTCATAGCCTCAAAGGCCATATAGCAATGAATGTTAAGCGCCATATCTGAAACACCTTCATTGGGAACGTATCCCCAATCAATAAATGCCCAACCAGCATCGCGGCTGATTCCATCCTTCGTTAAAAACTTTGTAAATGCATCGGCATTTTTTTCGGCAGCTGGAAAAAGTTCTTCCAGCAATGATCTATCACCGGTCAGCCGCCAGTATTCCAAACAACCATTCACCCACTCTGCAGCATAAGAGGAAAGATACGCCTCTCCGCCAGGGCATAAACCCGCCACCATACCATCAGCACGTGCAGATTGAGCAGCCTGCACCAGGCCACGCCGGCAAATTTTAATATCAGTAAATGCCGCACTTCCAATTTGCATCCCTACCGTACTAACATCACCCGTCCATTGTCCGCGCTCACGCGTTGGGTTGTCTATCAATGCATCTTCTGCGCAAGACATATACGTATCTATCCCTACCTGCCATATTCTGTTAAGCAATGAATCACTACAATTAAAACTTCCTTCCTGCTGGTTATAATAACAACGGTTAATTACTTTTTCACTTATCCATTTAATATGTTCCGGTAACGCTAAAATATGAATTTCCATATAACGGCCACCCTTAGGTGCAAGTGGAAAAAATTCCTGTACCCCTCCCCTCGCGGTAAAGTGATCAAGGTTATATGAATCGCTTGTTGATAAAGAAATCCATGGAGACACCCGGCCATGCTGCAGCTGTTCGCTATAAGCAAATTCCACGGTTGTTCCTGCGGGAAGATCCAATATAAATTTTGGCCTGGCTAACATCACACGTCCAAGGTCATACCGTCGCCATACGCCTTGTTGCGGAACATTTATACAATTGATATCCCGCAAAAAAAACCTTGCAGAAATATTATCTTTTTCATAGCCGTATATTTCAGCGAGTTTGCCTTCAGCCAGTAAGCGCGGCCCAAACTCCATATTTTTTACATTGGATATTGCTGAGGCAGTAAAAGAACCAAGGGCTCTTTCAACGAAGAAGGGTGGATGCCAACCGGCGTCATCAAAATCAGGTTGCTGCCATTGACCAGGATTTTTCCGGGTATCCTGCCATTCTACCCAACCCAGTTCTGCATTGATGCGCTTCAATTTTGATTCATATCCTTTTAGCGGTAAACACTTCCATTCAACGCGGACGGTATCTTTTCCATCCAAAATGCTACAAAAAAGAAACGGTTGAATATTTTTAAGCATTCTTGTGTCCACTCCCTCATAATGCACCTGAACGGCTAATAAATGTTTGCCGGCAGATAACGGGGTTTTTCTTTGCTGATATTGAGGAAACTCCCCGTTATACCGATCAGGGCCCTCATAAAAATACTTTCCATCAAGCCAGATAACATACCAGGAAGCACCGGAAAATAGCATATTCGTAATAACCGCTTTATCTAATGTAAAACTTCCCCTGAAAGCAACATACGTATCCGCCGGAACAATGTCATTTGCAGACCACAAGAGTTGCGGAGGATTACCTGCAGCCCATACCTGGCAGGTGGTTAACAGAACTGCAATAAAAAAAATACTTTTTGTATAATTGAATTTCATTTCGGGCAAAATTGAATCAAACGATTATATGGCTGATACCCGCTGATGTAGCGTTTTAGCTACATGGGCCCAATCAAATCACGACAAAAACAACGCTATCAAGCCATGTTTTACTATATGTTTATGCTGTTCCTTTGCTCCATAAACCATTCACTTTTTTAAAACAAATTCTATGAACAAAATAAGCGTTCTTATTGCAGACGACCACAAATTACTTAGAGAAACATTAAGCCAGCTGATTAATTCAGATCCGGGCTTTGAAGTAATAGCCACCTGCGGAGATAGCCAGCAAGCAGTTGAAATTACAAAAATAGAAAGGCCCGATATTGTTTTAATGGATATAAACATGACCCCTTTTTCAGGTCTTGAAGCAACTCAAAAGATAAAAGCCTCGTCGCCGTTGTCTAAAGTAATCGGTATGTCTGTTCATTCTGATCCTTCATATGCAAAAAGAATGATGAAGATGGGCGCGCGCGGATATGTAACAAAGAATTCTCCTAAAGATGAAATTCTCCGTGCCATGACCAGCGTAAAAAATGGCAACATATATGTGTGTGATGAAATCAAAAATATATTAGGAGAACAACTAGATGCTAATCCGAACGCATCACCGCAGTTGGCTTCGTTAACAGACCGGGAAAAAATGATCGTTCAACTGGTAAGAGAAGGGAATTCGTCAAAAGAAATTGCCGTTAATATAGGCGTTAAAACAAAAACAGTTGAAGTGCACCGGCACAATATCCTGCAAAAATTGAAATTGAAAAATGCCGCTTC
>JBDUAY010000279.1:0-7710 GCA_040004415.1 Bacteroidota bacterium
GCGGTTGGTGCCTACACCCATAATACCACGCAAACCGCCGGTACCAAATTCAAGGTTCCGGTAGAATGATTCTTCCAGTTCTTTGGGATTATCTTTTTGCAAACGTGTTATCTCATCTTTCGTAGCCTGGTCAAAATTTCCCTTCAGCCAGGTGTTTACTTTGTCTTGAATGGCAGCGTCCATAATCTGAAATTTTTTTGTTTGTATTTGGGGCCTAAGTTATTGATTTCTGGGAATTGACAATCTATTAACCCCCTGAACCCTTATTTTTGTTTTGTGACAAAATGCCTTGATTTCGCTGTGAAAAAACCAGCTATTCTGTTTCGATGAAAAATATTGTTGTATCTATTTTTTTTTGTGTTTTACTATCGTCTCTGAGCGCGCAAGATTCGGTTGCGCATGAATTTTATGCATTCAATCCTTCCTTAAAAAGGCCAGACACCACCAAAAATAAAAATGTTGCTGTATCGCCCAATAAAAGCCGTCTCTGGCTCGTAGCAGGCGGACATGCCGCCTTCTGGACCGGCACTTACATCGCGCTGAATAAAACATGGTATTCGCAATACCCACGTTCGCATTTTCATTTTTTTAATGATAACGATGAATGGGCACAGATGGATAAACTCGGTCACATGTGGACTGCTTATAACCTCGGACGAATATCAACCGAAATGTGGGAATGGAGCGGTCTCTCACGCAAGAGAAGTGTTGTGTACGGTGGATTAAGCGCTATCGCCTATCAAAGCATCATTGAAATACAGGATGGATTTTCTGCTGAGTGGGGTTTTAGCTGGGGCGATATGACGGCAAACGTAGTGGGCGCCGCTGCTTATGTATCGCAAGAACTTGGCTGGCACGATCAACGGATACAAATTAAATTAAGTTACTGGCCCTATAATTATTCATCGGATTTAATTACGCGCCGTAATCAATTGTTTGGAACCAGCCTTCCCGAAAGGATGCTGAAAGATTATAATTCTCAAACGTATTGGATAAGCGTTAATCTGAAATCATTCTTTCCAACCAGTAAATTGCCAGCCTGGTTAAATCTCTCGCTGGGATATAGTGCTGATGGCATGCTGGGTGGTGTCACAAATACATGGACAGATAAACAGGGTGTTTACCACGACAGAACAGATATACCGCGTGTGCGTCGTTTTTTTATTGCCCCCGATATTGATCTTACCAAAATAAAAACGAAAAGTAAGGTTTTAAAAACGATATTTTATACGTTCAATATTTTAAAAATTCCCGCGCCCGCTATTGAATTAAATTCAAAAGGGAAACTGGTAGCGCATGCGGTATATTATTAAACAGCCTTCACCCCCCCGACCCCCTGAAGGGGAGGCTTAGATCGGTCCTTTCACGTTTTTTTTCATCATTCATTAAGCGTAAATAATAGGCGTTGCTTTTAAAATCTGATTGAACTTTTTTACACGAGAAATATTTAGATTTAGCTAACGCTAAGGATTAGAAGTTAAAAATAAATCGCTGTTTTTATTAGTTATCATTTTCGGTCTAAGCCTCCCCTTCAGGGGGTCGGGGGGTGCAGCTCAGACCAAATACGCACCCTTTATAACTTCTCCCTCCGCTTCCACATAAATATGTTCCTGCAAAGTAGTAGCAATAGATAATCCAACATAATCGGGTTTCACCGGAAATGCTTTATGGCTGCGTTCTACCAATACCAGTGACTGTATTTTTTTTGGATGAAAAGCAAGAAATGGCTGCATGGCATACAGGAGCGTTTTACCACTCATGGCTACATCATCAATTACAATAACTACCTTATCGTCAAAGTTTCCTTCCTTATTTAATGTTACGGTAGTTGGATTGTGTTTATCAAGCGAAACAATAAATAAATCTGTTTTTATATCGCTGATTTCAGCCAGCAGCTGTTGTATTTTTTTTGCCATGATGGTACCGCTTTCGCGGATGCCTGCCAATATTAAAAAATCTTCGCCGGTATTGTTTTCAATGATCTCGTATGCCATGCGGCGGAGTTTTTTTGCGGCTGTTGCTTCATCCAGTATATAATTCTTATCTGTTGCCAAAATGGAACGGTTTTAAAACAAAATACAACAAAACTGCACACTAAAAGCAAATCCTTTAATTTAGCTGGTATAAAGTTGTGCTATGCAATTTATACCGCAGATTTTGTTCGTTGTGCTTGCCGGAACCGCTACCTGGTTATTTGCAAATAAAATTATTTTCATCCGGCGTAATATTTTGCTCGGCAAAGATGTCAACGATGCACCCAATGCGGCCATGCGCTGGAAAAATATGCTGCTGATTGCATTGGGACAAAAGAAAATGTTTAAAAATCCATTGGTGGCGGTCATGCACCTGGTTATTTATGCAGGCTTTATTATTATTAACCTTGAAGTAATGGAAATTGTGCTGGATGGCGCATTCAATCAGCACCGGCTTTTTCTTGGTTTCCTGGGAACCTGGTACCATGTATTTATTAATTTTTTTGAATTTTTAGCAGTTGGTGTGCTATCTGTTTGTATTATATTCCTTATCCGCAGAAATGTTATTAAGCTGAAACGTTTTATCAGTAAAGATTTGGACGGATGGCCCCACACCGATGCCAATTACATTCTTATTTCAGAAATTATTTTAATGACGCTTTTTCTAAGCATGAATGCCTGTGATAGTTTGTTACAGGCGCGGGGTTATGGTCATTACGGAGAGCATCTAACGGGTAATTTTATTTTTTCGGATTTTCTGCATCCATTCCTCAATGGATTCAGCAATACTTCATTGGCAATCATTGAAAGAACCTGCTGGTGGCTGCACATTACCGGGATATTTGCTTTTTTAAATTACCTGCCCTACTCCAAGCACCTGCATATCCTGCTTGCTTTTCCAAATACTTATTATGCCAGGCAGCAGGTACATGGCAAGATGACGAATATGCCGGCTATTCAGACAGAAGTTTTATATGCGATGCAGCCGGAAACCGCGCCAGCAGACGCCGCGGCGCCTGCTACATTCGGCGCAAAAGACGTAATGGATTTAAGCTGGAAAAACCTGATGGATGCATACAGCTGCACCGAATGCGGAAGATGTACGGCTGCCTGCCCGGCTAATATTACAGGCAAACTTCTATCGCCCCGGAAAATTATGATGGATACGCGCGACCGGCTTGAAGAAGTAGGAAAAAACATTGATAAAAACGGGCAATTTGTTGCCGACGGCAAGACATTGCTGCACAATTATATTTCTGTTGAAGAGCTCAGAGCATGCACCACTTGTAATGCCTGTGCAGAAGAATGCCCGGTAAGCATCAACCCACTGGAAATTATTGCAGAATTGCGCCGCAGCCTGGTAATGGAAGAAAGCAATGCACCGCAGGAGTGGAACACCATGTTCAGCAATGTGGAAAATAACTTCGCACCCTGGAAATTTGCGCCGGACGACCGGGATAAGTGGACACGGGAGTTATGAGATCTTTGGAATTGGAACTGCGTATTTGAAATTTGGAATTCCTTCAGGCCTTCATACTCAATTTTATTACACATACTGCAGATGAAGCCGGATATCAGTAATTCCCCATTCCAGTAAATTGATGGTAATGAAAAGAATACTCTTCTTAAATATATTGTTCTTCTTCGTACTCATGTGCATTTTCCTGGTGGCAGCTTTTGGTATGGGTTATGCGGCCAATAACAGGTTTGGAACGGATGCAGGCATCTTGTATTTGCTCATTGTTACACTGCATTTGTTTCTCAACTATCTTATTATGCACAAACGAAAAGACACCAGCACTAAAAAGATTCTCTACGCAACTGCGGTAATAGTATGCATCTATTTGCTAATACTATTTCATTAGATAATAAGAAGGACTCATGAAGGTAAAGGCTGGCCAGCGACAGCGCAGCTGGCCGATGATTGGGAGACTACGACAGATTATTGAAAGCGTTCAGGCGATTATCCCCGTTGTTCCAATTCCTGCTCCCAGGTGTGGCCACAAAAGAAAAAACAACCGGTAAGGGTTGTTTTTCACGAGAAATTTGAATTTTCAATTGGTTTTTTACACGTAGGATTGGATGGTTTTCATTGAATACAGGATCTAAAATTGGACATTGGACGGTTGCAAATGGTTTGCATTACAAACATAAATTAAAATCTGATTAATTCACATATGTTCATAACTTATTTTGGAAATCTTTTATAAATGTGATCAAAATCAATTCATCAGATTAATAAATGTTGAATTGACACTATATGTTCACCAGTGAGAACCCTTAGCGGCGTTATTAAATACCGTTTAGTAATCATTTAAGCCAATATAACAAACACATGTTAGCAAATTTTTTTTTATTTTTTCCACCATCTTCAAAAATGTAACAGGGAATAAAAAGGTATATACCGCAATAAACTAAAGAACGGTTCATACTATATCATTGCCTGATAAAATATGAACCGTTTATATACGAGATAAAAAATTACAACATGTCTTCTTCGCTGTATTGATACCGCTCTTTTATTTTACGCATTACTTCGTCCATGGAAGCACGGTGATCTTTTGGATTCCATTCTCCCCGCTCCCATTTATCAAGCTCTTCGTCAATATGTTTTTGCTGCAGCGCGGTCATTTTTACCGCCAGCTGATCGGAGACTTCTTTTTGTTTTTCGTAAAACAATTTTTTCTTCGCGTAAGAAATTTCTTTATCCTTACGAATATCATTTTCAGCAGCCGCCATTTGTATCAGTTCTTCTTTCGCCAATGCAATATCATACGGGCCAACCTGCATAATTAGTTTAGAAAGTATAGGTCCGATCTCAATTAAAATAATCAGCAACGATAATAACAGGCTCGTCCATTTAACACTGGGCTCTTCGTCAGAAAGATCAGACAGCGCTTTGCTTCTTTCCAGGAAACCTATATTATTTTTGATGGCTGTTTCGTATTGCTTTCTTTTAGCTTCAAGACCTGCCCGCGTGGCGGTTATGATGCTATCCTGTTGGCCCATGCCGGTTTCCAGTTGCTTTAGTTCTGGTGCAGATTGCTTCGTCATGTTTGTATAGGCATCCATTTTCAGACGGGTGAGGTTATCAATACCACGCTGGCCCGATCCCCCTGTTCCATCTGCTTCCTGCACATAAGCTTGTTGTAAGCGATGAAGTGTATCTTCCAGCGCTAATTTTCGATTCAGTAAAAGATCCCGTTCTGCAGAAGCCGTTTGAACCTGTAATTGGTTTTCACGTTGCAGCAAACTATCATTCATCAATATTTTGTTGTGCATGTTCTGCGCAACTTTTGTATCGATTTCCTTCTCGAATATTTTTAGCTCGAGCGGACGGGCAATCGTAATGCCAATCAACAGGGCTAGTACAATACGGGGCACTGCCATCCATATTTGTTTGCTGGTACTAACACCATACTTGCGCATGGTAGAAACAAGAAAGCGGTCGAAATTGAAAATGATAAGTCCCCAAATAACAGCAAAACCAATCGTCCACCCGATATTGCCAAACACACTATAAATGGCATAGCCGGAAGACAGCGCTGCCAGCACGAATGTGGCGAGGATGACGCCGCCCAATCCACCATACTTAGTATGCTCTGAAGGGAATTGGGTTAATAATTTTTGATGCGCGCCGGCGCACCACCATAAAAATTTTGAATCGCTTGTTTTTTGTTTGTTCCCGGAAAAAGAATCGTAACTGTACAGGCTGTCTGCCTGGCCATCGTTGGTGCTAGCCATAGTAGTAGTTTAATTACAATAATAAAATGTAAAGGTTGCCTTATAGAAGTTGAAGTGGGAACAGGCAAATAACGGAAGAATGCAACTGAAATTGCAAAAGAAATCTTAAAGCTCAGATCTGAGCAGGTAAATTTTATTTTTCTTTCTGTTGTAATACCATATACTCACGTCCTCAGCGCTGCTAAAACGATAATTATTTATCTTATCAGTAATCTTACCAGGCACCGGCTCAGTTCTGTCATATGCATTCGTTGTCTGCGTGTTAATAAGTGTGGCAGGATAAAGTTATCCATTATCCGGGGGTTATAGGGACAAGGTCTGCTACACCCTTTGCTGGTTAGCTTTTCAGCATACTTTGCGCGCTTGTTTCGCGCGGCGGACACTGCGGTGCAGCGATAAAGCAGCCTACATTTTATTCTTTGCGTTCCGCTCCGTTGCGTCCTCCGCGTGAAATCATGAGCGAAGCGAATTTTGCGTGAAGCTATTCTCCGCTGCAGTAAAAAAAGAAGCATTACTCAGGAGTGGTGTAAAGCATGCACAGTATCAATAATTGCGCTAACCCCCATCCAGCCCATTGCAATAACCACCATCCAACCGGCCAGCTGCATCCACAATGGATGCTGATAGCCTTTCATGAGCGTTCTTTTTGTAGCCGCTACCAGTATAACGGCAAGGGCTATGGGCAATATTAAACCGTTGATGGCGCCGGCAGCTATCAGCAATTCTTTTGGCTTGCCTATCCAAACAAATATCGAAGTAGATATGATGATGAAAATAGAAATACACCAGCGCTCATACTTTGCGATCAGCGGATGAAATGTTTTGAGAAAAGAAATGGAGGTGTAGGCCGCACCTGCTACAGAGGAGATGGCAGCACTCCACAATACCACTCCAAAAATGCGCAGACCAATTTCTCCGGCAGCAAATTGAAACACGCTGGCAGGCGGATTGGCACTGTCTAATACGACGCCCTGCATAACCACACCCAGTGCAGCTAAAAATAAAACATACCGCATGATGCTGGAGATAACAATACCACTGATGGCGCTCCTGTTTATTTTTTGCAAATGCCCGCGGCCACTGATACCAGCATCCAGTAAACGATGTGCGCCGGAGAAAGTGATGTATCCACCAACAGTACCGCCTACCAATGTTACAATAGCAATACTGCTGACCTTATTTGGCCATACTGTTCTGTGCAATGCTTCTAGCAGTGGCGGGTGAGCGCTAAACGCAATAAAAAGTGTCAGCAGAATCTTAACAATGCCCAGCACTTTGGTAAAGCTGTCGAGCATCTTCCCAATCTCTTTCAACCAGAATAACAGCAACGCCACCACGCAACTGATAATAGCGCCTGTTTGAAAAGAAACACCTGTCAATACATTTAATCCGAGCCCGCAACCGGCAATATTGCCAATATTAAAAGCAAATCCACCCAGCACAATCAATGCTGCAAGAAAATAACCCAGGCCGGGTAATAATTTATTTGACAGGTCCTGCGCCCGCAAACCGCTCATGGTAAGTACGCGCCAGGTATTTAATTGTACGCCGATATCTAAGAGAATAGATACTAAAATTACAAACCCCAGGCTCGCTAATAATTGCTGGGTAAATACGGTGGTTTGTGTAAGAAAGCCGGGCCCGATAGATGAGTTGGCCATTAAAAAAGCAGCCCCCAACACAGCGCCACCTGCTCCGAAAGAAAAAGATTTCTTTTTTGCTCCGGCTATTTTATTTTTGAACGGGTTTAAGCTCAATACCTTTTTCAGTTAGTGTTTGATGAATGTTTTTTGCGAAAAGCAGTGCATGCGGACCGTCTGCATGGATGCAAACGGTATCTGCTTTTACGCTTATGTTTTTATTGGTAACGGTTTTTACTTTTCCGTACAAAGCCATGCCTGCTACCTGCCGTATAGACTGCGTTTCATCTTCTATCATGGCATTGGGCGATGATCTCGGGGTAAGACTGCCATCATCCTGGTAGGTACGATCC
>JBDUAY010000023.1:0-25295 GCA_040004415.1 Bacteroidota bacterium
AATGAATTTAAGACGGGATGTTTTTCAAGCCATAGCAGATCCAACAAGAAGGGCTATACTGCTGTTGGTGGCTTCACAAACTATGACAGCGGGTGCAATAGCTGCAAACTTTGATACGGCAAGACCGACTGTTTCAAAACACCTGCAAATACTAACCGCGTGTGAATTGCTAAAACAGGAACAAAATGGCCGCGAAATTTACTATCACATCAACGCAAAAAAAATGAAAGAGGTGTCCGACTTTATCGAACCATTCCGGAAAATGTGGGATGACAGATTCAACAAAATTGAAGCCATCATGAAAAAATATAAAAGCAAATAACATGGAACAAAAAACAAAAATTAATGCTGAAGACGGCCAGCAGGAACTCATGATTACCAGGGAGTTTGATTTGCCATTGGAATTGCTTTTTAAGGCGTATGAAGAGCCTGATATTGTGGCGCAATGGATGGGAACAAAAGTGCTGAGACTTGAAAATAAAAAACATGGCAGCTACCAGTTTGAAACAACTGATGCCAAAGGAAACGTGGTGTTTAGAGCCAATGGCGCAATCCATGCATTTGTTCCAAACAAAAAAATCACACGGACCTTTGAAATGGAGCATACTCCGTTTGGTGTTCAGCTTGAGTTCTATGAATTTGAAAAACTCACTGATGAGACCAGCAAACTCACGATGCATGTAATATATGAGTCAGTTGCACAACGGAATCAAATACTACAAATGCCCTTTGCCCAGGGCATTAATATGGCACATAACCGGTTACAAAATATAGCATTTAAATTAAAATAACATACCATGGAAAAGGGAAAATTACTCATCTATTGGATTGCTACTGCTTTGTTATCATTTGGCATGCTGGCAAGTGGCGTGGCACAAATATCTCATGCAAAAGAGATGGTTGATTTAATTAATTCGTTAGGCTATCCCTTGTATTTTCTGTACATCATTGGCGTCTGGAAAATACTTGGCGTAATAACAATTTTAATTCCGCGATTTACACTTGTTAAAGAGTGGGCATATGCAGGATTCTTTTTTGTTATGACGGGAGCATTTGTTTCGCACCTGGCAAGCGGTGATTATATTATTAAAGGACTTATCGGGCCGTTTATGCAAACTATTTTTATTATTTTGTCGTGGTATTTCAGACCCGCAAATAGAAAAATCATTTCGGCAAATAAATGAACAGGCTGCCGGTAACCCGGTGCCTGACTAAGGTTGCGAATTATTAAAAATAAAAAACCATGGTAAACAATACAACGAACCCGAAGGTTGATTTTTATTTTAATAAGGACAATAAGTGGCAGAAGGAAATTGAGCTGCTGAGAATGATTGTTCTTGATTGCGGCCTGGCCGAAGAATTGAAATGGGGTTGCCCCTGTTATTCTTTTCAGAAAAGCAATATCGTTTTAATCCATGTATTTAAAGAATACTGTGCACTGTTGTTTTTCAAAGGCGCTTTGTTACATGATGCTAAAGGTATCCTGATTCAACAAACGGAGAATGTTCAGGCGGCCCGCCAAATTCGCTTCACCAGCGTAAAGGAAATAGTTAAGCTGAAACCTGCCGTGAAAGGTCATATATACGAGGCCATCGAAGTAGAAAAAGCAGGCTTGAAAGTATCCTTAAAAAAGACGACAGAATTCAAAATGGCTGAAGAATTTAAAAAGAAGCTGGATGAGAAACCTGCTTTGAAAAACGCTTTTGACGCATTAACACCGGGGCGGCAAAGAGCATACATGCTATATTTTTCTGCACCCAAACAATCTAAAACCCGGGAGTCAAGAATTGAAAAATATACCAGGCAGATCCTCAATGGCAGGGGATTGAATGATGCGTAAATATCTTGATTAATAGTTTTAATGTTTTATCGGAACATTTTATGCTGCAGGTCTAACGCGGCTGGAGAACAAAATTCAATCCATCAACAAAATCTCCATCTTTGGTGGTTTTAATCCTGATTGGCAGCGACCATGGCAGCGCTTTCATATGTAATTTTTCTAATTGTGCTGAATTGATTTGAGCCGTATACACACCAGGTGCCAGCCCGGTAAAGTTAAAAGAACCATCAGGCTCAGTAACAATTTCTCCAGCCAATGAAAGATCCACGCGGTAAAAACTTATAATGATTCTTGATAAAGGTCTTTTTCCGTCGCCATCTTTCACGAAAACTATTCCGGCCACTTCATTGACTACTGCTACAGGAACTTCAATTACTTTGAACTGGTTTGGGTCAATGGCTACGCTAATTGTTTTATTACGAATATGCCACGCAATATTCTCAAATGATTCGCTAAGCTTTACAGTATAACTGGCATACGCTTCCAGATCAGTAACCTGTACACTTTTGTCTGCTTTATTGTACCTGGTTCTTCCACCATTTACACTTACACCAACGCCGGAAACAGCAGGTTCATTCTGATCGCGCTGCCCGTTACCATTAATATCAAGGTATGGCAATATCGTAATGGCACCTTTACCAACACTGTTGCGGTTATTGAGCATTGCCCGGTTTGTTTGTCCATCGTACATCATACTTCCGCTGGCTGATTGTACCATGTTACCGGATCCATGATTACCCCTCGTGAAAGACAATCCGGTAATTGCAAAAGAAAAATCATACCGCAATCCAATTCCAATACTTTGAAAAGCACTTTTGTAATTGTTTTCATAATATACATTCAGGTATCCCCGGCTGTTAATGTATTTCCCCACTTCACCCCTGATATCTATTATTTTAAGATGGCTGTATTCATATTGCAACTGTGGGGTAAAAATAATTTTCCCGGGTAAACGAAATGCCATAGACAGATTGCTGTAAATATATGGGCTGGACTGATCTGTTAGTAAACCATAGGTGGTCAGGTTGGTATTTACCCCAAACACAACACCCGAAAGCAATCCTTCTACCGTTGTATATTTTGATGTTCCTGCATATTTAAAATTGGGAAGTACAATCTCGTAGACAGATAACTTTGAAAACATGGTAAATCTTTTTCTGCGAAAAGGAAATGACACTATCACCTTTCTTTCTTCGAGGAAAGTATTATTAATTGCTGTCTGGCCCTGTTTATACCGGGTATAGTTGGCTTCAATTTGTAAATCTGATGGTAAGTGGTAGCTGCCGACGAATTTAGTTCTTACCCCGTAAGTATATTCACCGGAAAATAACAGGTTAGAACTGAGCCTGAGTGAAGCATTTACAAAAGGCATGGCCTTCCCGCTTGTTACAGAAGACAAATATTCCATACCCGTTCCAACGGTCAGGTGCTTGCTCAGTCCGTAGTTGGCGTCTATCCGGCCAAATTTACTATGCAGTGTATCTTCTACAATACCCGCGCTGGCGACGTACTGAAACTCGTGCAGCGGAAGAAAATTGAAAGGGATTTGAATATTTTGTTCGCTGGTACGTTCTTCACCCCAGGGGCTATAAAATCTTATTTTCACAAGTGAGCTACCATATACCAGCGGCACCTGGAAATTGGCCAAACCCGTTACATCGGCTTTCGAATAATCTACCAGTGTATTGTTTACATACAGTTCTGCTATCCACCCTGCTTCTGTATAATAAGTAAGGGTGTACGTGCCGAATGATCTCCTGTAAACAGCAGGGGCATTGGTAAATTGCACGCCCACTACCGGAGAATAAATAGAAGAAACAGAGGGCATAAATATTTTGCCTGCTGTAACCTGCCGCAGCGCGGTGTTATCGTCGTCTACAAAACGCCATTGATAATATTGCTGGCGCTCATCAAAGGGCATGGTGTTATGGTAATTGAGTGAAATATTTGTTTCGCCTCCGGCTACCACGCCGCCCAGCGAAAGATTCAATCTTGTATCAGTTGTTTTTTGCTGAATGTCTTGTGTATGAATAGCCGCCCAGTCTGCCATACCAAATTTAAAAAGCGGGTAGCTGCGAAGTATAGCGGTATCTGCCCGTAGTTCTCCTTTCAATTTACCGAGATTGTTGCGCATGGCTTCCTGCCGCATTTCGCGCATGATGGGTAGTTCCAGATTGGTGCTGAGAATAACAGAGAGACTGCGAAAATTAAACTTGCACTGCAGCCCGAATATCTGTCCAAAATAATCTGTGCGCAAGTATAAAGTAGTTCCTGTATGAATAAACGCATCTGGTGGTAGATCAATTTTTTTTCCCTGGTATTCGATACGGTTATTTTTTTTGTCGATAAGAAATACTGCTTGTTGCGTAATAAAAAAACCAGATACAGAATCCATGCCCGGTGAAGTAATATTTCTGATCTTTAAATAATCAAATACATCTGTGATTGACAAGTAAGCTGATTCATTGCGGATGGCAGCCGGTATTTGTACATTACCTACACCCTGCACATTCATGAATACCAATATTTCATCAAAAGGCAATACCGGGTCAGGTTCGCCATTGGCAAAACCGCGCACCGGCAGAAAAAACTGTAACAGAAAATATGCCGCCAATAAAAAAGCGATCCCGTTGCGGGGATGCCTTTCTACATAGGAATATTTACTGCTGTCTCTCATTTTAGTTTTCTGCCAGGATTGCCGTATTGCTACTGCTGGATAAATGTGACTGAAAATGTACCACTATAGTTTCCGGATGGATTTGCTAATGGGGTACCAACTGTTAGTGTTCCGCCAATCATTACCTGCGTCTTTGTTGGGGGTATTACGCTTGTAACAAACGATGACCCGGTACTGGCTGCACCAATATGTAAAGTGATAGACCCGCCATTACTGCCTGTTAGCGTAACATCGGGGCCATTCATAATAGAAATAGCCGTTCCCTTATTGGCATCCACCTGGAAAATTGCCGCCGCATACGTATAACCCAGGCTGGCCAGTGCAAGACTGCCGGTAGAAGAACGTGTACCATTGGACAAAACGGTTACCGTACCACCCGATGCACCCTGGTAAAACGCGCCAAAAAATAATCCCTGTGCGGGGTTGTTGGTAACGGAAATAGGCCTTGGTGGTGGTGGCTGTGCGTTTACTGAAAAAGAACAGCCCAGCAGCAGCATACTCACGTAAAAGCGTAAACGCATTTTTTCCAGCCCTGCTAATATGATTGGTTTCATGCTCACCTGTTTCCTATAAATATTTTTTTAGATTCCTTTATTGCAGTACCGGAAAAATTTACCACATATATTCCGCTGGAAAAATTGGCATTTACTGCCTGGTAGCTATTGCCATTGATTTGTTGGCGGCAAATTACCTGGCCCAGCATATCAACCACCGTTATATTTCCTTTTTCACCAGCTGCAAGGTTCGCATTCACATATAATCTTCCACCGGTGCTATAGGTATTGAATATGCCGGTTGCTGCTGCATTGGTTGTAATTGCATTGATATCTTTTGTACTGAATTTCAGGAAAAACCTGTTTTCATAATCATTGGCAGGAAGAAACAAACGGTAAATGGGATTTTTTTGCAAATCCTGGTTAATGCCTGTTGAGAGATCAGACAGGTAGATATATATACCAGCAGGTATATTTTTTATATCTTTTGCATTGAAGCTAACCCATCCGTCTGTTGTTGTTGTTAAACCCAATGGTATGGTTGTTATGGTATCGCGTGGTTCAGTCAGAGCTTTTATGGAAAGCTTTTCAGCATCTGCAGATACAGCAAACAGGTTTGGCGTAATGGGATCTGAATTCATCAGCTTTAGTGCATCCAGTGCTTTATTAAAACTGCTTACTGCATTATCAGAAAAATAAAAAGTTACCGGGTCTGCAGCAGTGGTTGTATCAGCAAAGCCGGCGCTTAGCCTCAGCAAAGGCAATGCATCCTGCCCGTACACCCGGTAAAAATTAGCGGTTGAATTAAGTATCCTTACGCTGTTGGTAGTACTTAATAATGCGCTAACCGGGTAAGTTCCAGTAGAGACATGAATAAAAAAACCCTGCATGGCGGCAATAGTGCTTCCGGCAATGCCATCGCTGGATACGCCATTCACATAACTGCTGTATACGCCTGTGTATTGATCGGTTACACCCTGGTTGAAATAATAAACTGCATTATCAATATTGGTTTTTGTCCAGCCGCTGGATGCATCCCAGTTAATGGGAGAAGGATAAGGATTACCCACCAGGTTAAAACCCTGTGTGTAAGCCATATTATGATTGTACAATGTTCTTGAGATAGTATGGTTATTAACAACACCCATCAGATCAACTGTTTGAGCAGCGGTTGCCCCACCCAGGTTACCTGCATACCCCTGTAATGGCGTAAGCGCTCCGGAACCGGCAACATAAGAGACCCAACCGGTAGAAGCCAGGCTTTCATCATTTTTATAAAAAGTGGGGAAGCTGGCGGCCAGGTCAAGATCATTCGCAAAGTCGCCAACCGTATCACTTTGAAAAGGAGAGCTGAAATATTTATAGCCATAGCCCGAAGCAAGATAACGCTGCACAATAAGATTACCCAGCACTTCGCCGGTACCGCTTCCATCTACTGCAGCCGTTTGTGAAGCGGTGGAAAGCAACGTAAGGTTACCGTTTGCATTGAGTGTACCATTACTCTGTAAAATACCTTTAAGCAAGTGCCCTGCAGAAGAAATCGTAGTAGTACTGCCAGATACGGTGGTAAGATTATTAAAAGTAGTAGCGGAACTTCCACCCAGTGTTTGTGTGGTTCCATTAAATATGACCGTACCACCGGTATGCGTAAAACTGCCATTGTTAACCCAGTTATTTTTTACAACAATATTACCATTGCTGGCAACTACATAGGCACCTGAAGGAATAATTAATCCCTGCGCCGTTATACAAAAAGGAAACAGCAATGAGCAAATAAACAATATATAAAAGTTACGTTTCAATCTCTCTTGTTCTTTATTTTATAAACAGGTGAACCGGTAAAGTGTTAATACTTTATTATAGAGACTCTGAATACACCAGATGCAGGGTCTATCGCCGCATTTGTATAATTATTAAATCTGATAGTAACTATTCCAGCAGCAGAAACATATGCTGTATAACATCCACCGGTTGAGGACGCTGCGTTTGGCGGACCCACCTGCACTACATCACCATCTGCCGCACCTGCAACTGCGATAGTTAACGTATTCGTTCCAAAGGCGGCTGTTGATATGAAATTTAGTGTACTGGTAGCAGTTAGTGTCTTGGCAAGTGTATAGCGTGTCGTTCCCGAAGTAGCAAAATAATTGGTACCATCGAACTCAACAGCGCCTGCTTCAGGTGTAGTCATATTGGTGCCGGCCGTAAATTTTAATGGTGCATTTGTTGCACCTGTTGAACCGGCTTTCAGGTGCAGGGTGGCTGTTGGAACTGTCACGCCTATCCCTATATCCCCTGTTCCATCAATGCGCATCCGTTCATTGGTACTCTGCGTAGTACCACCGGTTAAAAAAACAAGCGCTTTCGATGCTGTACCCGTCCCGATGAGCATGTTATTTCCGGTAGTATAGAGATAAGCGTCATTGGCCGACCCCATAATATTCTGTGTATTGGCACTGCTATTGATGCCCATGTCAATAAAGTTGACGCTCTCTGTACCATTGTCTGATGTGGCAACAATATCTGCTGAAGCACTTACACCGTTCGACTGGTTTTGAATATTTAACTGAAAATAATTATTGATAATACCCCTTGCCACAATAGCATTAAAAGAGCTGGTCGTTCCGGCATCTACCAGTAATGCTTCCTGGCTGGCACCAATTGTAAAAGCGGGTGCCACACCAATACCAACATTACCAAGGCTATCCAATACCATTCCCTGTACATTATTGGTTCTAAACCTGATACTGGTGTTATCGGTTGTTCCGATAAAACTGGTGCCTGAATTGGTACCTGCATTACCGGCTTTTAACCAGGCAGCTGCACCTATGTATGAGTTTGCATTCAGCCAGGTTGGGGCGAGGCCGGCACCACTGGATACTAAAAACTCTCCCGAATTTCCGGCTGCACCTGCCGGCATAAATGCACCGCTTAATTTTAAATTTCCGTTCACATCCAGCTTTTGAGCGGGAGCCGTTACACCCATTCCGATATTTCCAGAACCATCTATCCGCATCCGTTCATTGGTGCTCTGCGTAGTTCCGCCAGTTAAAAATACCAGCGATTTTGATGCAGTGGCATTACCTATCAGAAAATTATTTCCGGTAGTGTACAGGTATCCATCATTGGAAGCACCCATAATATTTTGTGTATTCGTGCTGCTGTTAATACCCATATCAACGTAGTTAATACTTTCAGTTCCATTATCTGCAGTGGCTACGATATCAGAAGAAGCGCTTGTACCATTCGACTTGTTCTGAATATTCAATTGCAAATAATTATTTACTGAACCCCTTGCTACAATAGCATTAAAGGAACTGGTCGAGCCGGCATCGACCAATAATGCTTCCTGGTATGCACCAGCAGTAAAAGCAGGGGCGGCTCCTATACCAACATTACCAAGACTATCAAGCACCATTCCCTGTACACTATTTGTTCTGAATTTAAGACTGCTGTTATCAGTTGTACCAATATAATTGCTGCCTGAAGTTGTACCGGCGTTGCCTGAAAGTGACCAGGCCCCATTGCTGATAGAAGAAAAAGGAAGCTTTCTTACGATACCAGATGCTATCGTTAGCAAACTATCAGATATAGCGCCTGTTTGTACGCCGTTCAATGTTAATGGATTGGTGCCCACTACATGCAAAGCTGATGCGGGTGCGGTGGTGCCAATACCCATATTACCCTGTACGATCATACCATTTGCAGGCGCGGCATTTGCGCGGTATCCATTGCCAATAGCAACATTACCGTTTCCCCATATAAAGGAAGATGGCGCTGTTGCGCTGCCGTCAGACCCCAGTATTACCCCCGCCAAAGGGTCCCCACCATCGCCCAGCCCAACCGTTCTCCTAACTGAATTGTCTCCTGCAACAGCATCAAAAGTGGCAACACCACTGCCAATAGTATAACGAAGAAAAGTTCCGGCCGGATTTCCCAGGTAATCTGCATCGCCCAGCCATAATTGTTTGTTACCTGTCTGGTTGTATCCTAACGCCATGGAAAACCCTGAACCTGTATTGGTCCCTCCAATAGAGTTACCGGTAAACCTGAATCCTTTTGAAGGATAAGATCCGCCTGCATTTTGAAATAAAGTAAGGTCGGAAGAGGGGCTGCTGGTACCAATGCCTACATAACCGCTCCCGTCGATACGCATACGTTCATTCGTAGACTGTGTTGTACCACCAGTCATAAATACCAGTGATTTGGCAGCAGTACCGGTTCCCATTAAAAAATTATTACCCGTAGTATAGAGATATGCATCGTTGGCAGCTCCCATAACCGCTTGCGTATTGGTACTGCTGTTAATACCCATATCAATATAATTAATACTCTCATTTCCATTGTCTGCTGTGGCCACTACATCAGAAGAAGCATTCACCCCATTAGAAAGATTTTGTACATTTAATTGCAGGTAGTTATTGATCGATCCTTTTGCCACAATGGCATTATAAGAATTGGTAACCCCTGCATCTACCAGCAATTTTTCCCGGAAAGTTCCGGCTGTAAAAGAAGGTGACGTTCCTATGCCAACATTACCCAGACTATCGATCATCATTCCCTGCACACCATTTGTTCTGAACTTAAGACTGCTGTTATCAGTTGTACCAATAAAGTTAGAACCTGCAGTAGTACCCGCATTACCAGTAAGTCCCCATGCACCACCTATAGAACTAAAAGGAAGCTTTCTAACGATACCAGATGCTATCGTTAGCAAACTATCAGATACAGCACCTGTTTGCACACCATTTAATGTTAATGGATTTGTTCCTGCAACATGCAACTTTGATGAGGGTGATAAAACGCCAATTCCAAAATTGCCGTTTTTATCTACCACATTCAGTGTTGCTGCAGATGAACGCCATTCCATCAAATTTGCTGACTGCGTAGCAGAGTTTCCCTGCACGGCCAGTGGAACACTTGCATCTCTCTGCGCAAGTGCTAAAACGTTTGTGTTGGCCACGCCGTTTGAAAAAGCAGGAATTGTTGCAGACTGGCGGTCGCCGGAAAGAACCATACCCCAATACGCGCCCATTTGTAAATTCCTTCCACCACCACCCTGCCAGAAAATATCGCCTCCATCACCGGCAATGCGAAGGTCACCTGAGCCCGATGTATTGGTAAACAATAATTCGGACACAGTTCCGGTACGCCGTATTTCCAGTGTGTCCTTTACACTTAACGGGTAAAGAGGAGTGGTAACACCAACGCCAACATTACCGGTGTTGTAATAAATATTATTCCCGGAAGTAGTCCACTGAGAACCACTGCCGGCTGACAGCGCCGTCCATGATGAATTGGTATAATAATAAAACCCTTTGGTGCCATCTGTCTGGTAAACAAGTAAGCCCTCTGCCGGGCTTGTAATGGCAACCCGTTGCGCCCCGGTCATACGCGGCGCCAGGAATCCTTTTGAAGTTGATTTTACATCCAGTACAGATGAGGCTTGCCCGGTTACGTAAGTATTATCGTCCGTAACAACTACAGTTTGCGCAGAAATTTTTGCAGTCATCAAAAAAATTGCAAATAAAAAAATGCCATATTTCTTGTTCATAAGATATTCGTTTTTCAGGATCAGTGCAACACAAGATCAGTTTCGGCAATTTTTGCCAGTTTGGATTCAGCAGGAGTGGTATAGGTAATATGCAGTTTTCCTGAATGGTAATCTATACCAGGATGCTTCTCAAGGTTAAGTTTGAAATGCCGTACCGGGTTAGGCGTATACACAGCAATCCCTTTTATAATACCAGCAGAAATAGTCTTTCCCTGGTCGGAAATATAGTCGACAGAAAGATCCCCATATATTGACATGTTCCCTTTGCGCAGAAAACTGATATTCAATACAGGCACGGTATCTTCCGCCATTTCTACTGACGGATTTGTAAGGCTCACCTCTGTATTTACTTCGCCTACGCGTATAATAACGGGAATGGATATCCCAAAAACAGGGACCAGTTTAATGGAAATACCGGAATCAACTGCAGGTTGCTTTTCGCCCAGTGGTGCTGCATTGGGTACAGCCCTGAAATAAATATGCGATCGGTATTCTCCGGCAGTAAGCTCATTTGACCGGTTCAGCTGAATTTTAACTACCTGTGATTCATCCGGGCCAAGCGTAACACTGTGCGGAAAAAAACGAATGTATTTATCGGCAAAATTTTCACCTTCACCCGGTTCAGTAATTTCTTCAAAGCTTCCATCTTCTTTCATTCTTACATGCATGAGAGAAATAACATATTTCGCCGTATCTTTTCCTGTGTTGGCAAGATTGATTTCTTCATATCTTTTTGAACCTTCAAAAATAATTCTTCTTGGCATCAGCAGCAGATTGCCCTGTGCGGCAACAGTGAAGGAAGAAACTATTTGGAACAGCAATAGTATTGAAAAGAAGAAAAGTAAGTTTTTTAAACAACCCAACTGTAACTTTTTCATGATATTGGAAAATTCGGTGCACAAAAAAATAAAAGAAAACGTTGCATTTCAACGTTTTCTTTAGAGAAAAGTTAATTATAATTCACCGTTACACTAAATGGCGTTGCTGACACGTACACACCAGAAGCCTGCGCAGCAGCTACGTTCAGTGTAGCGCCTACAGTCAACGTTTGGGTACCTGCTGTTAATGCACCTGTAGCAGAAGGTGCACTGGTAAATGTACCAACAGTCATCGTGTTTGCACCGCTTGTAATAGTAAGTGCAGTACCCGGCAATGTGATTGCATACGTGTATGCGCCCTGGCCATTCACCGTAAAAGAAGCGGCAGCAACTGTTCCCACTGTTGCAGGAAGCGTTACGCCGCCGGTGCTGGTACGCGAACCGGCCGGTGTAAGAACAGCGGTACCTGCAGTACTAGCTTGTACTGCTACGTTACCGAAGTTCATGTCAACAGTTTTTGAAATGCTGATAGGTGTTACAATCGTAGCTGTTGAAGATGCAGTGGCAGTTGCCTGCGCATACGCGCCTGATGCAGATACCATCATAATAAGTGCGGCAAGGATCAATTTTGTTCCTTTTTTCATTGTTTGGATTTTAGTTTTAATTGTTAAAAAATAAATAGTTTTTACAGGATGATACGGACAACCCGCAGCATTCCAATACAGATAAGCAATTTGATTCAGCTTCTGTATGGTTTATTCTGTAAGGGGAACGATGATTGAGAAACGGATATTGTAATTTCTTGGATTGAAACGCGGTTTTAAGTGCTTGCACTTATAGCACCATAATTACAATTTGAATAATAAATGCAACTGCTTAGTAAATAATAATCAAATTATACTACAAGGTTTGATTTCGATCAATAGAAAATTGTATAAAAAAAACTATCCCGGAAATGTAATACATCATCAATCCTACAACGTCTTTTTGTAGTTCCAGATGGCAAGAAAATTTAGCACAACAGCAAACACCAGGATGTACAATAGCTCCTGTTTTACATCAGAAAAGCCACTGCCTTTTAGCATTACCATACGCACTACCCGTATAAAATGGGTGATAGGAGTAAGTTCGGAGATTGATCTTGCCCACAATGGCATGCTTTCCACGCTGGTGAATAATCCACTCATCAACATAAAAATCATCATAAAGAAAAACGCAACAAACATGGCTTGTACCTGGTTCTCGCAGAAGGTTGATATCAGTAAACCGAAACCCAGTAATGCAACAAGATAAACAGCGGCAAACAAGTATAATAACGCAATACTGCCCTGCGGATAAATTCCATAAACAACCGTGCAAACACCCAGTCCCAGTGTAAATACTATCATACCAATTATCCAGAAAGGGATCAGTTTACCCGCTATAAATTCCCATTTTTTAATGGGCGTTACATTAATCTGTTCCATTGTGCCGGTCTCTTTTTCCTTCACAATATTCAGCGCCGCAATAAAGCCACCGATCATGGTAAGCAGTAATACAAGTATACCGGGTACCAGGTAGTATTTTGATTCCGCTTTTGGGTTAAACCAGTTACTGAATGTGATATCTATGGTTCCGGGTGCCGCCACACCATTCGCAACCTGTACATTTACATCCAGGTGCCCGCTAAAATCTTTAATAATTGAATTCAGGTACGCATTACCAATAGACGCCCTCGTTCCGTTAATAGCGTCGGCAAACACCCCTATTTTTTGACTTCCTTCACGAACCAGGTTACGTTCGAAGCCCGCAGGGATTTCCATCACCAGGTCAGCATCTTCGTGTTCAATATGCTGCAGTGCTTCCCGGTAAGAAAGTTCTGAGCCGGTAATTTTAAAATTGCCGGAAGAAATAACTTTTGTTATAAGCTGGCGCGAATAAGAACTATGGTCGTGATCAACCACGGCGATATTTACATTTTTCACATCATAGTTCATAGCCAGGGGCAAAATGATGAGCTGTATCACCGGCAATGCAAACATGATGGCCAGTATTGTTTTATCCCGGAAGATCTGCCTGAATTCTTTTTGCAGTATAAACGGCAATACACTCATTGCAAGCGGATTTTAAATTTTTTCAAAGCGATGGTCAGCAATAAAATAGTCATTCCCACCAATACCAGTGTTTCTTTCCATACATATTTAAAACCGAGGCCTTTTAGCATAACTGCTTTTATAATAAAATAATACCAGCGCGATGGGATGATATTAGAAAGTACACGGAACGGGATCGGCATATTTTCTAACGGAAACATAAAACCAGTAAACACCATGGTTGGTATCATCATACCCATCATGCATATGAGCAAAGCTGTTTGTTGCGAACTGGTAGTAGTAGAAATAAGCAATCCAAAAGAAAGGCAGGTAATGATAAACAAGGTACTCTCAAAAAAAAGTAAGACTACGCTTCCCTTGATTTCAATGTCTAATAGAAACACCGACAGCAGCACAATAACGGTAAAATTAATGAGCGATAATACCAGGTAAGGAACTGCTTTGGACACCAATACCATCACCGGTTTGAACGGCGAAACCAGCAGTACTTCCATGGTACCCAATTCCTTTTCTTTTACTATAGACACAGACGTAAGCGCTGTGCACACCAGCATTAATATAAGTGCCATAACGCCTGGTATAAAAATCAGTGAGCCATTGCCTTCTTCATTGTACAGCATTCTTGTCTCCGGAACTATTTTATACGGAAGTACGGCTTCGGGAAATACCTGTTGCTGATAATCGTTGATGATGGCCGTGAGGTAATTAACAATTGTTTTAGCAGTATTGGGATCTGAACCATCGGGGATAATCTGTACCTGTGCTTTACCGTTATGCAACAGATCGTTTCCAAAATTCTGCGGAAATATCAACGCACATTTTACATTTCCTTTTCTAAATGCTTTTTCAACATTTTTATATCCTGCAACTGATTCTTCTACTGTAAAATAAGAAGACGCTTTGATCTTATTTATAATCTGTTGTGTTTGTACGTCGCGGGCATTGTCATCAATAATAATATGCGCGTTCTTCATTTCACTGGTCATAGCAAAACCAAATAATAATATTTGCACCACCGGCAAACCAAACATCACCAGCAGCGTTCTGCGATCGCGTGATACGTGATAAAATTCTTTTCGTATGAATACAAGTAATTGCTTCATGATCTATTTATTAGCATCTCTAAACGATATCTATTTTTCACCTCACCTTTAATGGCTATCCCGGGCAAACGATAAAAATTATTTTTAGAGATGTCTCTATTCACCCGATCTTTTTGCGCCGCGCGCCAACTGGTAAAAAACATCATTCATTGTTTTTGCTGAAAACTGCTTTTTTAAATTTGCCGGCGTATCCAGCGCTTCCACACGGCCATCTACCATAACAGATATGCGGTTACAATATTCAGCTTCATCCATATAATGGGTTGTTACAAAAATGGTAATGCCGGATGCGGCGGCCTCATAAATCATGTCCCAGAATTGCCTGCGCGTTATCGGGTCAACACCGCCTGTTGGCTCATCCAGGAAAACAATTTCAGGACGATGAAAAATGGCTACTGAAAAAGCAAGTTTTTGTTTCCATCCCAGTGGCAATTCACCTACCATCGTCTTTGCCTCGTTTTGTAAACCCAGGTCATCAATCAATTTGGCGCTGCGTTCTTTAATATCTTTTCTTGAAACCCCGTATACACCGCCAAAGAATTCTATATTCTCCAGTATACTCAGGTTTTCGTACAAAGAAAATTTCTGGCTCATATAGCCAATATTTTTTTTTATTGATTCCTGCTGTTTATACACATCAAAACCCGCCACGGTGGCTTGCCCGGCGCTTGGAAAAGAAAGACCACAAAGAATACGCATAGCCGTAGTTTTGCCTGCACCATTCGCCCCTAAAAAACCAAATATTTCTCCTTTGGCCACATCAAATGAAATTTTATTAACTGCATAGAAATCACCAAACTTTTTGGTAAGATCTTTACAGGAAATCGCGTTGTTTTCCATTTTGGTTATTTAATGGGCAGTAATGCCCGTTGCTTTATCTGCTACGGTATTCATCATTCGAATAAAATTGTCTTCAATGGTTGGCGTGATCACCTCTATCACAAAATCCTGGTGTCCTTCCCGGGTAATTATTTCTTTTAACACGGTTGCCCCATCCTCACTGCTATCTCTAACCGTAACATGTAAAAACTCACCAAAAGCATAACAACTTTCTATTTGGCTGTTGCCCCGCAGATCCTTCAAGAGCCGGTATATGTCAGCAGATTTGACGGCAAATAATTTTACGGGATAGGACGCTATTATATTTTGTGGTGTATTTACCGACATGATTTTACCTTTTTGTATTAAGGCAATACGTTCACATAAATTGGCTTCGTCCATATACGGGGTGGACACCAATATGGTGATACCCTGCTGTTTCAGTTTTTTGAGTATATCCCAGAATTCTTTTCTTGAGACAGCATCCACTCCGGTAGTAGGTTCATCCAGTAACAATACTTCCGGCTTATGAATCAGTGCACAGCAAAGTGCCAGCTTCTGCTTCATACCGCCCGACAATTTACCCGCGCGGCGATTTTTAAATGGCTCTATCTGATCATAAATATCTTTTATCAAATCATAATTGGCCTCAACGGTAGTACCAAATACAGTCGCAAAAAAATCCAGGTTTTCCTGAATGGTTAAATCCTGGTACAATGAAAATTTACCGGGCATATAACCTATGCGGTTGCGTATAGCCTGGTAATCTTTCACTACATCATAGCCTCCAACGGTTGCATGGCCACTATCCGCCAGCAAGACTGTTGTCAGAATTCTGAAAATGGAAGTTTTGCCTGCTCCATCCGGTCCAATCAAACCAAATAATTCTCCGTTATTAACTTCAAAAGATGCGTCCTCAACAGCGTGAACACTGCCTTTGTTGTATGTTTTACTGATATGCTGAAGCGAAACTGAAATCATATAATGGCAGACATTTAATCTGGGAATCAAACCAGTTGTTTCGAAAAATTATACCCAGGTTTTTTTATTTTGCCTGTTTCAAAACCACTTCACCATACATACCGATCTTAAGAAATCCATCGTTTTTTACGCGCACTTTTATGGCGTATACAAGATTGGCCCGTTCATCTTTTGTTTGTATTGTCTTGGGGGTGAATTCAGATTTTGAAGAGACCCAGGAAATAGTTCCCGCATAATTTTTATATTCTTTCTTACCCTGGTCTATACGCACGCTTACCTGCTGACCTATCTTTATTTCTGATAAATCATCCCCGGTTACATATGCTTTCAATGTAAGCGTATCGATATTGGCAATTTTGTACAAGGGTTTTCCAATCATGGCCATCTCACCTTTTAATGCATATTTAGTAAGCACGATGCCGGTCACAGGGTTTATCACTTGCCCTCTTTTTACCAGCTCCTGGTATTGTTCTACCGTTTTCTCAAGCGGGCTTTTTTCACTGAGAATACTTTTATTTTGCGTACTGGTGTTGGAACTATTTACTTTTAATTGTTGTTTTGTAACAGCTGTTTGCTTTTGTAACTGATCAATAATCGCAGTAATATCATCCAGCTGTTTGCGGGTAGCAGCATCTGCCTTTACCAGGTTTTCTGTCCGGGTTTTTTCTTTTAGCTGTTGGTCTAACTGGGCTTGCATCACCACCAGTTGTCTTTTTACCAAATCATTTTGTTCAACAGCAGAAGATGTTTTATTCTGCAATGACCTAATAGTTGCTTGCGCCTGTTGTTCCTGCAATACGGGAATGGTTACATCAATCTGACCTACCGTAGCACCTTCTTTCACTTTATCTCCTTCATTGATGGCAAGCGAAAGTAACACGCCGGTTTGCTGGGCAGAAACAATTACCTCATCTGCTTCGAAGTTGCCAGATGCATCATAATCATTTTCATTATTGCTGCAAGATGTACTTATTATCATCAAAACCAATCCTGCAAAAAAATTATATTTCATAAACTATAATTGATTGTTTAATTACCGGAGGTGTTTTTATAATTGTATTGAGATTGTAACAGTTGCGTAGTGTGCAGAATTTTTGACTGCCTCGCTATATTTTCCGCGTCCAGTTTTGAAATAAACTCATGCGCAGTGATAACACCATTATCAAGTTGTGCCTGCGCCGCTTTTGTAACAGACGCCCTGAGTGCTATTATTGCATCATCCTGCATTACCAGGTCTGCATATTTCTGTGATTCACTGTTTTGCTGACTTAAAGTAAGATTGGTATTATACAAGAATGTTTCTCTATCAATATCGAGTGCATCGCGGCTATTTTTAAGAATTTCCCTGTTGTTTTTCAAGGTATATAAACTGCCAAGATTCCAGTTGAGACGAAGTCCGCCCAACCACCAGGCGCCAAATTTGTTTTCTATAATATTTAGTGTTGGCCTTCCGTAAGCACCCTGCACAAAGGCATTTAGCTTCGGCAAATAATCAGATTTCAGCTGCTTCTCCTGTACATCGTACACTTTTTTTTGCAGTACGAATAAATCAAGCTCAGGTCTTTTTATCTGCAGATCATTTAATTGCTGACCTGGTACACGCAATTCCACCTTTTCATCAAGTGGCTTTCCAATAAAGATGGATAACAGCTGCAGGTATGCTTTGCGGTTAGCCCTGAATTCAATATTTGCCATCTCTGCACTGGCAACTTCAGCCTGCAATTCGTCCACACTGCTTTTGAATGAGGTTCCATTTTGAAGTGAAGCTGTAGTTTTATCAGTGGCGCTTTGCAGGTTGGCTTTTCTAATTTCGTTCTGTGTTAGCTGCTCACTCAAAAGTAAAATAGAAAAATACAATTGCGCTACCCGATCTTTCAGCGTATATAAACTCACTTCTATATTTTGTTGTTGAATGGCGGTATTCGCCTGTATAATTTCTTTTTGATTTCTTGTATTTCCTGCATCATACAATTGCTGGTTGATCTCTGCTTGTATTCTATATTGATCCTTGCTGAGTGCAGGCGGCTTTGGACCCGGCAATGCGCCCAATACGTCGCTAAAATTGATCGTTTGCGATTGATAACTTGCCTGGCCCGTTACAAGGAACTGTGGCAGGTAAAGTTTACCGGCATTTTCCAATGAAAAGGTGCCGCTGCGTGCAATCAGGTCATGTTTTTTTATGAGCGGATAATTTTGTTTCGCCAGCGCATAACATTGTTCAATTGTAAGTTGATTCGTTTGGGCTTTAGCCGGTAATGCCAGTAATATAATTATCACCCATTCTATATTTTTAAATATGGATTTTGTACGCATCTTATCTAAAAATTTAATTTGAGAAATCATTTATTTTGTTTTAAACATCGCTTTCATCCAGGCCGGTATAAGCGTTTTTCGATCCTGCATCATTGTATAAAAATCGTTCTCGCCTATATCAGTCATTTTTTGCAGTACCGGTTTCATGACAAAAGGAAAAATACACATGCCGAGCAGGCTTATAACAAATTGCAACGGATTAATATCTGGTCTTTTCTGATGCAATTGCTTTACAAAAACAGATTCCTGGAGAAAATCTTTATTCTGTGCGATCTTTATAAAAATCCCGGGGTTGGTTCTTGCTTCACTAAGTATAAACAAAGGTAAATCCGGGTTAGCGGTTAACAGGTCAACATAATTGGCAGCCAGATTTTCCACCTTATTCTCCAATGAAGTAGCATCATTATTAATTATTGGCATCAGCACGCTAAAAAATTTCTGCATTTTTTCCAGCATTATTATTTCAAACAATTTCTCTTTACTCCTGAAATAATAATTCAACAGCGCCAGGTTAATATCAGCTGCCTCCGCTATATCGCGGGTACGGGTGGCCGCATATCCCTTCTGGGTAAAAACTTTTGTGGCCGCCTGTTTTATTTTCTCTTCTGTAGACACATCCTCCGCTACCAGTTTTATCTTTTCTTTTTTAGCCATTTTGATATTTTCAATACAAAGGAAAAAATAATTTATCATTTAAACAAATATTTTAATCATTTGATTAAATTAAATCTCCAAAAAGTATTTTAAGTAATAGGTTATACGGGGTATGCTGGCGGTTACTCATTCATAGACAATCACCTAAAAACATTTTTATGAAATCTTTTATCATCATTATTGGATGCGCGCTATCACTCACAATTTTTTGTTTTACATCCTGTTCAAAAAGCGCCGGCACAAATGCTGGTGCGGGCCCTGCGGCGGGTGCCGACAGTGTAACAATTGCATTGTCAAGCGGTAAATGGACAATTAGTTCTCTTATCCAAAAAACAGAAGACAACACTAATTCTTTTGCAGGCTATGTTTTTTCATTTTCGGCTGCAGGAAAATTAAGTGCCGTAAAAAATGGCGTTGAAGTCCAGGGCACCTGGAGCTACACGCCCGCCGTTACGTATTATGGTTCAAGTTCTAAAAATGCACTTTCGATTAATACAGGAACAGATAATCCATTCAGACGTTTAACCGGAACATGGAATCTTGTATCTGGTTCTTCTACTGTGATTAAATTGGATAATCCGGAAATACTGGATGATGAGCACCTGCAGCTTCAGAAACAATAAAATTTGAACTGCTTTTTCTGCACTGCAGAAACTTCCGTAGTCTTTGAAGATGCGCAGATGCAACTTCGAAGACTACTGTAGTTTCGGGCTCTTCTTCATGGCCGGTGTCTCACCAGTCATTAATAAAAATCGCGCTTCTTAACAATGAAGAAAACATACAACTTACATAAATTTTGCATATTTTTATTTCGGTGAAGAAACTAATTGCCATACTGCTGCTTATTATTTACCTTTTTAACCTTGCCGGTTATTCACTGGTATTTCATTATTTAATCTGCCAATCGGAGGACAAATTTGCCGCTCAAATAGATGGGAATAAATATAAAGATGCAGAACTGTTAGAGATAAGCATTCCTTTCAATCTGCCTTATACGCAGAACAGCAGCGAGTTTGAGTCGCTTGATGGTTCAGTGGAACTGAATGGCATTCTTTACAACTATGTAAAACGCAGGATTTATAATGATACGCTTTATATCATGTGTCTTTCTAACCAGCAGAGAACACAATTAATAAAAGAGAAATCTAAATATGCAGGCGAAGTAAATGACTTTACCGCCGGCAAAAAGGAAAAAGAATCAAGTGCAAAAAAATCCGGCCCTTCAACTGAATACAATAACACGATAACTCAATACAGATTTTCTCTTCCTGGCAACACGGCCATTCAGGAAAGCAATAATTTTGCCGTCTTCATACCAGTTCCGGCGATTGAGATATCTGAACATCCCCCGCAATTTACCTGCTAAAATTTATTGTATTAAAACGCGTGAAACAGTCTTTACCGGCTGTTAATATGCATTTACGTCACCCGTAAATAAGTTTGCCTTACCATTCATTTTATTAAGAATGAACCTGGCAACAGACAACAATTACTTTTTAAAAACTGCAACATTACATGCCATACATTCCACTGGAAGAGCATCTACCGGGTATAACCGGTTTGCTTGAATACCGGAAAGACAGCGCGGCGCCTATTCGTGCGCTAACACAAATTTTATTGCGCGGCCCATCGTCTTTAACTGAAGGAGAAAGGGAATTAATTGCCACCATTGTTTCTCATCAAAACGAGTGCACATTTTGTGTTACGGCGCATACCGCCGCTGCTGACATATTACTCGAAGAATCTGAAACATCGAAAAAAGTTAAAGAAAATATTCAGACGGCGCCAGTAAGTGATAAAATGAAAGCGTTACTCACTATTGCATCACACACGCAGCAAAACGGACTGGCGGTAACTGACACTGATATAGCAAATGCAAAACAAGCTGGTGCAACTGATATTGAAATTCATGATACTGTTTTAATTGCAGCACTTTTTTCTTTGTATAACCGCTATGTGGACGGGCTGGCTACTGTTACACCATCTGATCCTGCTTTTTATAAGGGCCTGGGCGAAAGATTAAAAAATCATGGCTACAACCGCCTGCCACAGGGGTATGATCATTTAAAAAGTAAATCATGAATCAGCAGGAAAAAATAAGTCCTTATCACTGGCTGCTATTGACGATTTGTTTTTTAGCAACTGCTTTTGCTGGTGTTGTATCAACGCTGATGTCGGTTTATTTACCAGTCGCTGTAAAAGATTTACTTGGCAATAAAAATCCGGATGAATTAAATACCATCAGTGCCTATATAAATGCTGTCTTCATTTTGGGGGGCGCAGTGGGCGGTTTTATTGCTGGTATTCTGTGTGACAAAATGGGCAGAAAACAATCACTCATTTTTTCAATTGCAACATTTGGTTTATTTACCCTCCTTACTGGCTATATGCCCAATTGGTGGTCCGTAGTTATTTGCCGTTTTTTTACTGGCTTTGGGCTGGGTGCGGTGCTTGTAACAACAACTACTATTATGATGGAAGAATGGCCGAAAAAAACAAGGGCCATTTTTATGGGTATACTTTCTATCTCTATGCCAGTTGGTATCTTTTCAGCTGGTGTTATTGATTATTTTGTATCGTCCTGGCGGCAGGCATTTGGCGTAGGATTATTACCAATCATTATAGCTGTGCTTTCTATTTGGTTATTGAAAGAATCAGCAAAATGGCAAAGCAACCGTGAGGCATCTCTTCAATCAAAAAATAAGGCCAGCATTTTTTCTCCTGCTTACCGTTCAGACGTAATCACTGGTTCGCTCATTTTTGGCACCATGCTGATTGGTTTATGGGCTATTTTTTCCTGGTTACCCACCTGGATACAGACGCTTGTTACTACCGGTGATGCACAACAGCAAAGAGGACTCAGCATGATGATGCTGGGCATGGGCGGGTTAACAGGCGGTTTTTTATCTGGTTGGTTAACAAACGCTGTTGGCCTGCGTACATCTATGTTGCTTTGTTTCGGCGTTTGCGCTATTATGTGTGTAGTGCTATTTAAAACAAACTCCGTTTTCTCTCCCATCATTTATGCCGAAGTACTTGTGCTGGCCTTATTCTTTGGTGCAAGCCAGGGCGTACTGTCGGTATATATCCCTTTACTATTTCCAGTTGCTGTACGTGGTACGGCAACCGGTTTTTGTTTTAACATCGGCAGAATATTTACAGCAATCGCCGTACTCTTTCTGGGTGTACTGGTAACTGAGCTCGGTGGATACAGCAATGCATTGTTCATCTTTTCCATTGTTTTCCTGATTGGATGGGTGGTCACATTTTTTGCGAAAGACAAGGTAATTGTGGATGAAGTTGATGGGTTGATGGTTGAAACGTTGACAACCACGACCTCTCACGATTGACGTCTCACGATTACTAACACAAATAAATAAAAAGCCATGGCGCATATACAAGTTGAAGAAGGTGTTCCCGGTATCAGAAGCCTGGGCATGTTCAGGTCCGAAACAGGTAAGCCGTTATATGATTTGGCCCAGGTATTATTGAGGGGAGAATCTCCTTTATCTGAAGCAGATCGCGAGTTGATAGCAGCCTATGTTTCGCAACGCAACAAATGTGTTTTCTGTAGTAGCAGTCATGCAGCCGCCGCAAGATGTTTATACAGTGATGCAAAAGATATTGTTGATGATGTACTGCAAGACATGCAACAGTCTGGCATCAGCGACAAATTAAAATCACTATTGCACATTGCCGGCAAAGTACAAATATCAGGCAAAGAAGTATTGCCCGAAGATATTGCCGCTGCAAGAGATCTTGGTGCTACCAATCGTGAAATACATGATACGGTGTTAATAGCTGCTACTTTTTGCATGTTCAACCGCTACGTTGACGGACTGGCAAGTTTTACACCAACAGATCCTGCAACATACGAAGCTATGGGCGAACGCATGAAAAATGGATACTCATTACCGCAACCAATTAAAAAATAATTGTATGGCCTACATTGATTTGCAAAATGATCTTCCGGGCATCCGCGGCCCAATGGCTTTTCGCCCGGAAACGGCAAAGCCTTTAAATGAACTGGCGGAAATATTATTGCACAGTGAAAACAATTCGCTTACACGTGGCGAACGGGAAATGATCGGTGCGTACGCATCATCTTTAAACGATTGTTTCTTTTGTCATAATCTTGCTGTGTATAGTGGCGCATCAACAACAGATGCCTTAACAACAGAGATGCTGAAACAAAGAAGGTATTCATTATTTTATGAAGGGCACCGCTGGATAGATATGCGCAGGTATAATTTGTTAAGCCAGTTGCCTGTAGACAGAACGGGTGATGATGTTTGGGATAAATTTCCTTTACCGGTAACGGAACAATAGATGATAATACATCCGTATTGAATACCTGAATGCCGGATGAAATTATTTGATGATAATTGTGCACATAAAAAAATTAGTATGAAGCGTTTGATTTTAATTGTTGGTCTCCTGTTATTGTTTGCTGCAGAAATGCTGCGGGTGTATTATATCATGCCATTTCCAGGAAGTCAGAAAGCAGATACAATTGGCTTTGCTTATTGGCTGGGCAGAAATATTGTGTGGATACGGATAATGCTGCTATTGATAATAGCTTATCCATTAGTACAATCTTTTCAGCGCGGTAAACTATGGAAGAAAATTGCACTGTCGCTAATAGTGATATTGTTTGGCATTATTTTCTTCTTTTTTAATTTTCGTTTTGAGGCAGACAAAATGTTTTACCAGCCGAAGCATAAGAATTTTGTTTTAGCAGATAAAAATGGCGCAGATACTGTCCTGGTGATCGGTGTCGCTATTAATGGAGAAGCAAAAGCATTTCCGATACAGATCATCGGTTATCATCACCAGGTAAGAGACACCATTGGTAATACGCCTTCTATTATTACCTATTGTACAGTTTGCAGAACTGGTCGTGTGTTCAGCCCAGTAGTAAATGGAAGGCCAGAAACTTTCCGGCTGGTAGGTATGGATCATTTCAATGCGATGTTTGAAGACGCTACTACCAAAAGCTGGTGGCAACAGGCAACAGGTATTGCTATTGCTGGTCCGCTAAAAGGCCAGGCGCTGGCAGAAATTCCTTCGCAGCAATTATCGCTCGCGGCCTGGTTACGGTTACATCCCAATTCAACTGTTCTTGAACCGGATAGTTCTTTCAAAAAAAGATACACGGGTTTAGATGGTTATAACAAAGGAACTATTGAAGGGTCACTTGAAAAAAGAGATCCTGGTTCATGGCAGTTTAAATCGTGGGTGATTGGCGTTGTTTACCAGCATGCAGCAAAAGCTTATGATTGGAATGACCTTGTAAAAAAACAAATCATTGAAGATTCATTGGCTGGTATGCCCATTCTGCTTACGCTGGAGAATGATTCCACATCCTTTCATGTTTGGAACAGGGAAATAAATGGTCAAACACTTCATTTTGAAAAGAACCTGGCCCAAAATACACTAACAGACACCAACACCCGATCTTCATGGAATATGAATGGGTTGTGTACAGAGGGCATACTAAAAGGTGCGCAGTTAAAAACGATCCAGGCCTACCAGGAATTCTGGCACTCCTGGAAAAATTTCCATCCAGCAACCAGCACGTACAAATAGCCTTCATTAAACTTACTTACCCCAACAAAAAAAAGTAGCCCATAAAGATTACGGTTTTATTTTCTAATACAAATCAATTAATAGAATTATTCGAGAACACTGCACATAAATCCATTTTCTTTTACAAGCAACAGCACTTTCCCGGGCAAAAAATTACCGCCCTCAATGCGCAGGATTTTATCGCAATCATGCAAATCAATATTTATCCTGCTGCCAGGGAAATGCTGCAGCAGCAGGGAAATTAATTTTCTTGCCTGCGATACTTTTTGAATATTTGTTTTGAAAACCTCTATCATGATGCAATGCTATTTAGTCGACTCTCAAAAAGTAGGATTGGTGGAGTTGAAACCACAGTAGTAC
>JBDUAY010000280.1:0-7645 GCA_040004415.1 Bacteroidota bacterium
TAAACCTGCAGCAATACATCACCCGTATTTATGGTTCACTTACTACTTTTAATGTACTGTTTAAAAACAAAGAACAATGGTTTGTGGGTGATAAAGGAAGCAGGGAAGATTAGGAAATCCTTAAAACAAAAAGCCCTCACCTCAAAATGGGGACTTCCTTTTTTAAGAATATTGTGTTATTTCTTTACAAACGTTGCCTGGAATACCTTACCGGCACTTGTAATCTTTACGTGATAAATGCCTGCCGCCCATTGTTGCAATGGTATCGTATATTGATTGGCAGCAGGTTTAACATCATACATCAACTGTCCATTACCATTATAGCATTGCAATCTTATAATTGCCTGACTGTTTTGCACAGTAACCGCGTCAGTTGCGGGGTTCGGCCATAATAAAAAATTGCCTGTTTCGCTAACATTGACCAATACCGTTTTACTATAACTGTATTTTCCGTCCTTATCTGTTTGAAGGATGCGGTAATAATTGTTTCCTTTTAGCGGCAGTACATCAGTAATTTGATATTGCTTTTCTGCCGCCGGGCTGTTGCTTGCATGTACCCTTGCCACGCCGTCAAAAGAAATGCCATCGGCAGAACGCTCCGCTACATAATTCTCAACATTTATTTCATTAGCTGTTTTCCATGTTACCTGCACTTGTTTACCAGCCATCTTTGCTGCTACCTCCAGCCATTTAACCGGCAGCGCATTGGCGCCGTTTAGTGCATTGGCCAGCACAAAATCACTAAAGCTTGTAAAGTTTACAGTTGAAGTAATGGTTCCCATTCCATTTGCCGTTCCCGTTCCACCCAAATCAATCCAGTTAGTAGTGCCATCATCCTTAGCCATTCGCAATGACGATGCATCTGTTACACCATCATCTAATCCATAAGTAAGCGTAGCGGCCGCAGCAGTTAATGGCTGAGAACCTATGTTTGAAATTTTAAAATGACGGGTACTGCTTACCGCATTGATTGTAGAAGGCATTGTTCTGGTAGCAGCCGCTGTGTTAAATACTTCCGCCTGGTAAACAGATAAGCCAGCTGATGAATGCGTGACATCAAGACTAACCGGTCTGTACACATCTTTACCCACGGGGAAAAACAATGTACTCAGTCCTGCAGTATTGGTACTATTGCGTACCGGGCCTTCAACAAAACTGGATGCATTTCCACCTTCTGTCATGGAGCCGACTGCAAGATCCAGCGTTGCATTATTACCCATTATCAACCTGCCATTTTGCAGGCTTAATTTTTTATTGATTGTAAGCAGCGTGGAAGGATTATCTGCAGTAATTGTTACTGTTCCTGTTCCGTTGCTGATGACAATCGAATCAGCTGAAAGTCCGTTTGCGAGGTTGATAACTACCAAAGGATTGCTGATATACAAAGTTCCAAAACTTCCGCCTGCAGCAATTGTTTGTGCAGCGCCGGCGCCAATTTCTGTTCGTACAAAAACATTACTGTTTGCTGAAGCAGTATTGTCAAGCGTTCCGTTCAATGTTAATATTCCGTTACCAGTAATATTACCTGCTGCCCCAATCAACAATGAACCATCTACCAGCAAATCACTACCGGTTCCATCATGCAAATTAAAAGGCGCGTCTACCTGTAACACAGCACCTGCCTGCACCCAAACCTGGTCTAATTGCGTTGCCGTATTGATACTAACGGTGTGGCCTGGTTGTATAATAATACTATCGTCGTACACATGCGGAAAATCAACAGCATTTATAAAACTGCCGCCGGATTTTACTTCCCATGTATTAACATTATCTGCGTTGCCGGACGCCCTGCTGCGATAAACATTTGGCTGATAACAACTGATAGTGCCCGCCCAACCGGAATCAGTGACGGAACCATTGCTTGTATATTGAAAAGTAAGTGTGTTTGATGTACCCGTATATGTTAGCGGAACGGAAGGATGGCCACTTAATGATGCAAGTACAGGTGATGAAATAGTTGGGCCATCATATATAGTCAGCACGTCATTTCCTGCCCCTGTACTAAATGAATTGAAGATAACCTGGGGCACGCTTGAGGGAGTTAGCGCAGTAACTGTTCTTGTAAACGATTCGTCATCCGCATAATTCGAATCCAGGCCGCCGCTGTCATAAAAATATGTATTGCAAACAGTGGCAGGATTATTACTATTCATTCTCAATTGGCATGTTTTTACAACGAAGGGCAGCGATAAACTGTCACAGGTAATTGTCATGGCTTTGACTGTATATGAGCCACCGGCACCTGCAACATAAAAACTATCGGTGCTGCCTGTTATAATATTTCCATTCCTGTACCATTGATACGTGTATGAATTATCTTTTGTTGCGCTGAGCCTTACTGTTTCTCCTGCGCAAATGCTATCTGTTGGTGCAGTAAGTGCAACCGGTGGAGGGGTGTTAACATGCACGACAACCTGGCTGCTGGCAGTATTGCCGCACATGTCGGTTACATTCAATGTATACGTAGTAGTGATTAAAGGCGTAGCAACCGGCACCGATACGGTTGTACTATTAAGTCCGGCAGATGGAGACCAGTTATATTGATATCCCGGACCTGCAATACCGGTAGCGTCTATTTCTGATAGTCCGCCCAATGAGCCGATGATAGAAGATATACCGGTCACGGTGTCAACTGTTCTGAAATCACTCGCATAGTTTTGATATTGGATAATGGTAGTCAGGTATAAATTATTTGTAACAGGATCGAAGTCAGCGTCCTGCTGATAAATTACATCTGCCCCTACCGGGTTTGGTAACGCACTGGCGGCGCCGGTAAATTTATTTATGCTATACACATAATTATTATCTGACATCGTGTACATAGAACCATTATTATTTATTGCTACCCATTCCGTTAAACCAACCGGAACAAGCGCAACTTGGGTTACAGCGGCAGTAAACAGATCTATAATACATAAACTGCTCCCGGAATTGGTAGTCGCCAGTCCGTATAAATTTTTTGTTGAAGGATCCCAGGCCAGGCCCGACCAGTCGTAACCAGACGGTGCTGCGGCAATACCAATCAGTTGAGTCGTACCCGTAGTGGTATCAACTTTAACAAGTTTGTTGGTGCCCTGGGTAATGGCATAATAACCATACGGCGTAAAGTCTCCCCCTGAAAAAAATTGTCCCGCTATAAATTCCGGATCAGGCACTAAATTTTGTGCTATCGTATCAAAGTGAAGTGGATCCTGCAAACTAAATTTTACAAAACTATTGCTCATCCAATCCATGCCGTATACTCTTTTGTCTGCTAATACCGGTGCCCCACCAGCTGCAACAGGATTACCACCTAATTTAACGGAATTGCCGGCGCAAATAAATGTGTCTATCCCTGCGCTTGCTGTGAGCGCCGGTGTGTTAGTAAGTGCAGTAACAATGATGGGTGCAGAAGTAGCGGCACAACCATTTGTTGCGGTAGCCACCACATCGTAACTGCCACTTATGCTTGCAGTAACAGAAGTACCAGTGGTAAAATTGATACCATCTTTGCGCCACTGGTAATTGTTACCGCCTATTGGATTTATTACCGCAAGATTTACATTCCCACCCGCACAAAAACGTGTAGCACCATTTGCCTCAATTTGCACATTGCAATACATGCCGGATAAGGCAACCTGTACTGCATTAAAAGCATTTACGCGTCCATGACCGGTTTCGTCATTCCAGGTACCATTTGGTTGAGCTGCAACATTTGCATAGCTGTAACCCGGAAGTTTGTCGCAGGTGTTTTCTAAAATACTGCGCACCTGGCCAACTGTTAAACTGTTATTAGCAGCCAATATGAGCGCCACAACACCTGCTGCACTAGGCGTAGCAGACGAAGTTCCATTGAATGTAAAATAGTAATCGCCTGCAGCACCTGCTGCAGTATTATAACCACCGGTGCCACTTATGTCTGTACTCACAATTTTTACGCAGGGCGCTACCACATCCAAACCGGTACCATAGCTCGCACCCCAATATTCTCCATCGCAGACAGAAGATGCAGGTGATTTTCGCCTGCCGCACATATTTACACCACCTACACTGATAACATTTGGATTGGATGCGGGATACCCGATTCCGCTGTTATTATTTCCGCTGGCAAATAAAACAACTGAACCTTTTCCGCCGCGGCCGAGCGTAACGGCCCTGCTAATTGCATCGTCAATTATACTGCTGGGCGTACCACCACCCCATGAATTGCTGATTACATCTGCGCCATGTTGCCAGGCGTAATCAAATCCTGCAGCTATGTTTGCTTCTGTTGTAAAATTGCCATTTGCTGCCGCGAGGTTAATCGGGATAATTTTGCTATCCGGCGCCACGCCGGCGATACCGATATTATTATTGGCAACAGCTGCAATAATACCCGTACAATTGGTTCCGTGTGCACGCGCGGGTCCCAAAGGTTGGCCATCGCCGGGGTTGGCAGTACCAGAAATACAATCATATCCCTGCAGCATGTTTGCACTCAAATCTGCGTGTGCAATATCAACGCCTTCGTCAATAACGGCCACTTTAATACCCGCACCGGTACTGATGCCCCACGCTTGCTGCACACTCATATCCGCGCCCGGCAAACCATTGTATTGGATTGCAGAACCTGTGTTTGTATGTGCCCATTGATAACTATACAGCGGATCGTTTGGATCAGAAAATAATCCATCTAAAAGTGTGAGATCCGGTTCTGCATATTCAAATAAACCTGTTTCAAAAAAACGATTGGCTATTACAACGGGATCATAATTATTATTTAGCCCCGCACTTACAATGTAGGTATCATTTGCAAATGGATACTTTTTTACAATGCTGCAATGGGTTAGTGTTAGCAGGTTATTAAATGCGGATTGTGATGTATTTTTTTTCAATTTAACCACCAATCCATCGCCGTAGGCCATATCTTTTCCATATGAACTTGTAAAACACGGATGCACAAAATCAACAAACCCCTGCCTGGTTAATGAAGTGATTAAAGACTTTATCGAAGCAGGTGCAGAACCTCACGGCAATTTTACCGTTACCAGTTTTATGTTCGCCATTGATTTAAAGGAAGTATCACGCACTTTTAATATAGAAGACAATTGAGCCCTTCTGTTACCAAGTGTTTCTCCTGTTTTAAGCTGAATAACTAACCTGGTATTGTTTACCGGAAAAGACAATTTCTCGCCGTGATAGTAGTAAGCAATTTTTTCGCCGGTTTGAGCCTGCGCCGAATAACAAATAATAACCAGAAGAAAAGAAATGATTCTTTTCATAGAATTGGATGTTTAATAATAAAGGGGCCAGCCCGGGCATTGGATTTATCCGGAATACTATTAACGGCCATTACGGTGTTCAGCGTATACTATTTATCAGAAAAGCCTAAGAATTGGATCTTGGCTAAACAATTCTCCCCACTTATACAAAAACACTTAGCCGGACACGCAGATTTGTTTAAAAATGCCTTACATTAACGGTATCCGTCATTTTTTTATATTCATATCATAATCAACAAAAAATATGAGAAAATTACTGCTTGTATTATTAGTCCCTTTTCAATTGGCAGCGCAAAGCAATGGTTTTGCAGCATTTAAAAACTATCCATTCACAACTGAATTGTGTGCATCTGCAAAAGGCTCAAAAATTGCCTGGGCGATGAATGAACAAGGCCGGCGCAATGTATATGTAGCTGAAGGACCTGATTTTTCTCCAAGAGAACTCACGAATTTTTCAAAAGATGATGGCCAGGAGATTACCAGCCTTTCTATTTCAGATGATGGAAAATGGGTGTTATTTGTACGTGGCGGAGATCATGGCGCCAATTGGGATATTGGTTTGCCCATCAATCCGCTGGCAGATATCAATCCATTTAAAGTGCAAATAGCAGCTGTTCCATTTGCAGGTGGCCCAGTAAAATATTTATCTGAAGGTGATAACCCGGCTGTTTCCATCAACAATAAAATAGCGTTTATTAAAGGGGGCCAGGTCTGGATTTCATCACCGGACAGCGCCGCTGCAAAAAATTTGTTTACTACACGCGGTATCGTGGATGATCTGCAATGGTCGCCCGATGGAAACAATTTACTTTTTGTATCGAACAGGGCCGGTCATTCCATTATTGGCATGTACAGCAATGGAGATTCCGCACTGAAATGGATAGCACCAGCATTCAGCAGGGATGAATCACCGCAATGGTCGCCCGATGGTAAAAAAATCGCATTTATAAGAATCCCGGTTAGCGGTGGCGCACCCGACTCTATACTCATAAGAAAAAATACGCCATGGCGTATTTACGTTGCAGACATCATTACAAACCAGGCAACACTTTTGTGGAAAGCACCGGCAACATTGCGCGGTGGTGTACCAACAACAGACGGCGGTATCAATTTACATTGGGCAGCGGATAATAAAATTGTGTTTTTATCTTACCAGGATGGATGGCCGCATTTGTATTCAATGGATGCTACTGGCGGAGTTCCGTTATTACTGACACCCGGCAACTTTATGTGCGAGCATATAAAATTAAGTGCTGATAAAAAAACGTTGATTTTTAGTGCCAACGCCGGCAACGATAAACTTGATATTGACAGGCGGCATGCCGTCAGCGTAAGTGTTGACAAGGCAGATATGCGGGTACTTACACCCGGCAGCGGATTAGAATGGATGCCGGTGGTGACAGGCGATGGAAATACGGCTGCTTTTATAAGTGCTACGGCACAACGCCCACCACTGCCTGCATTTTTACAACTGAATGAAAAAACTATTCATGTACTGGCTGAAAATATTATACCATCAAACTTTCCGCAGAACCAATTGCTTGTTCCAAAACAAATAATTTTCAAAGCGGCGGATGGTGTTACTATTCATGCGCAATTGTTTGAAGCGGCCGGTGGAAATACAAAAAAACCGGCCATTGTTTATGTCCACGGTGGTCCTCCGCGGCAAATGCTGCTGGGATGGAATTATTCCGATTACTACGCCAATGCATATGCATCTAACCAATACCTGGCCAGCCTGGGTTTTATTGTACTGTCTGTTAATTATCGTTTAGGAATCGGGTATGGTATTGAATTTCACCGGCCGGCGCACGCAGGTACAACCGGCGCGTCAGAATACCTTGATATAAAAGCGGCAGGCGAATGGCTTCAAAAACAGTCTTTTGTTGATGCAAAGAAAATAGGCATTTACGGGGGCTCGTATGGCGGATATTTAACGGCGATGGCATTGGCAAAAGACTCGAAAATTTTTGCCGCCGGTGTTGATATACATGGCGTGCATGATTGGGTTGGCAGATCGGGCATGCTGACGGCTTTTGCAAACAGTTATGAAAAAGCGCCTGATTATGCGCAGGCAATTAAAGTAGCGTGGCAATCGTCTCCTGTGGCATATATGAGCACCTGGACATCGCCGGTACTAATTATTCATGGCGATGATGATCGAAACGTTGCCTTCAATCAAAGTATTGATTTAATCAGCCGCCTGGAGAAAAAGAAAGTGCCCTATGAAACGTTGATGATTGTAGATGATACGCATCACTGGATGAACTTTGATAACGCCGTAACGGTATATGCGGCGGTGGCAAATTATTTTGTGAAGAAATTTAAATGATTGGTCATCTGCTTCCACCTAAATAAATTATTTGTTCCTGGAAAACTTGTAAGACGATACAAACAATTTCTGA
>JBDUAY010000281.1:0-7617 GCA_040004415.1 Bacteroidota bacterium
ATCTACTACCAGTTTATTATCAAATAAGACGCTTTTATAACCTACTTCAAACGAAGTGATTTTTTCTGGTTCTGCATTTGGCAAATTTGCTACCTGTAAGAGATTCCTGTTGGCAAGTGCTGCTGCAACTGTATTTCCCTGCGCACTTACGGCGGCGTTGAAATTAATAATAGATGTTTGTGTGTAACTGTTTTCAAGATAACCAAGACCCTTATCAATATAGGGTAAACTGCCCACGCGTCTTACGCGGCCATTGTTTACATACGACAAGGCTTCAAACAATGCCGGGAAGCGATAACCCTGCTGGAAAGTAAATCGAAAATTATGAACTTTATCAACCGTATACACACCGGCAAGCCTGGGTGTTACTTTAGGATCAAATTCTGGATTGTAATCGCCGCGCAACGAACCAAACAATTTGAGCCTGTCATCAAAGAAGGTCTTTGTAACCTGTGCAAACGCGCCAAACTTTTTATAGTAAATATCTTTACCAAAGCTGCCATCTTTTTCGGCTACATTGCGATCTGCAATTGGACGTGAAAAGTCAACAAAATTATTTCCGTCGGGAATAACCTGGTAAATGCGTGCATCTGAACCGATCAGCAAATCAAATATTTTTACTTTTTTTGATAAATCCCATTGCGCTTCGGTATGGTATAAACGGCTCCTTTGTATTAATGCGGCGCCACCGGTTGCCGGTGCATTCGGGATAGTGGATGATTTTATGTCCCAGTTATTTAATTTAGTAATTGTATTCTTCAATGCATCAAATTCCGGCGTGCCGGGTTTTACGCGACTGGCATCAGCCTGGTCGCGCGCATACTGCGTAGCGGCTGCAAGATTGGAAGATGTTAATGAGCCACCATTAGAAGCCGTGTAAGAAGTCAGGGCATTTTTATATTTAGTACCCCAACTCGTAGCCGTTTTTGTATCGGTGGCCCCGCCACTATATAAATCAAGGTTATCAGCCAATGGTTTTACATTATAAGAGTTGCCGGTATTCTCAACAGAAACATAACTGCGGATCACAAAATTATCTCCTTTAACCTCCAGGTGATGATTTTGTACTACTACACCATCCAAACGTATTTTATTACCACGCTGAAAAACGCCACTCATTTCTCCAATACGGTATGAATAAGAAACCTCCACTTTCTCACTCAGCCTGTAATTTAATGATGCATCAAATTTCAGGTTGCTAACTTTCGGACTAACCAGGTCAGTCTCCCAGTAACCTGTACGCGCTACTCTCAATGTTTGATTTGTTTTCCCATCAATAGTAAGACCACTCAGTGATACGACATTGCTTCCTGCAAGCGCATCGTCACCATATTTATTCCACCCGTCAAATGCAACATTGTTTGCCCCGTTCAATGCAGGAAAACCAGGGTTAGCACTTTTAAGATTATTGGTATTCTGATCTAATCTTGTATTTGAACGCCAATCGGTGCCCTCCATGTAACCAAAGTTTACTTTAAAAGCGAATTTATTGTTGAATGCTTTTGCATAGCGGAGCGCTACTTCTCCCAGTGGTGCGGGTGAATGGTCCATGCCATCCACATGATTAACACCACCTTTAAAATACAGGCTGAAGCCCTGGTTGGTAAAAGGATTTTTTGTAAGGAGATTAGCCATGCCGTTAATCGCATTCATGCCATATAATGCAGAAGCGGCGCCAGGCGTTATTTCTACACTGGCAATATCAAGTTCTGTTGGACCAATGGCATTGCCCAATGGTACGCCCAAAGTAGCAGCCTGCATATCAACACCATCTACCAATTGCATAAAACGAAAATTATTTGGAATATTAAATCCGCGTGTATTGGGAACTTTAAACGTTAGACTGGAAGTAGTCATTTGTACGCCCTTTACATTTTCCAGTGCATCATAAAAACTGGGTGCTGCCGACTGGCGTATCGCCCGTATATCTAATTTCTCAATCGCGACCGGGGATTTTAAAATACTTTCCGCTACGCGGGATGCGGTTACTACCACCTCATTGCCCAGAATGGTCTGTGTAGCAAGTTCTATCTGCAGATTGGAGCCAAGGCTTTTTACTTCAAATTCCTGTTGCAGAAATCCGATGGAAGAAAAGACGAGTGTAAACGGAAGTTTTGTTTTGGTGCGTAATTTAAAATCGCCGCCCTTATTGGTAATGGTTCCGGAAACAGTTCCTTTTACCTGCACACTAACATCAGGCAATGGTTCTTTTTTTTCCTGGCCGAGTACTCTGCCGGTAATTTCGATAAGTGTATTGTTATCCTGGCAAAAAGCCACAGAAGCGCTGGACTGCGATAAAACCAGGAAGCAGATAATACCAATTGAGGTGTTTGTTTTTTGGGAAAAGGGAAGGGAGCTTGCCATAAATATTCTATACAGGTTAATTGCCTTTCTCATAATCAGTCGTATTAATCTTGATTTTTTAATGTCTACTGAATTGGTAGACTAATTGAATAAATTTTTTTCGGGCTATTTAATGATGGAGCAAAAAGATGAATGGAACCGGCAACATCGTTGTGAAAAAATATGTACAGGTGTTTGCATGCGGGGTTATTGTTTAGTTATTGAGACTGCAAATATATCAGCTTTTTTATAAGTCTACAAAATTAGTAGGGTTTATTTTAGGAAAAAGCACCCGTTCCTGGTTTGCTTTTGGGAAGGAATCGCTTTCTCCATCCTTTGATTGATAGATTTGTTTTGTTCGTGCAAACAATAATAAAAAATAATCAGAAATGCAGATAGTGCTGAATTTCCGGGAGTATTTTTATGTACGCTTTCCAGAGTGTAAAGGTGCTGGTTATTATAACAAGTATGCCAACGCAAAGAAACATGCTTTTCATAGGAAGTACGCCGACCAGCCTTGCAGCAATGGGTGCGGCTATCAATCCGCCTATGATAAGCCCGGCAACATCAAGAATGGGAATATGTTTTAATAAAATAAAAAATGTAACAGAGCTGGCCAATACTACAAAAAACTCAGCGAGGCACACAGAGCCGATTACATACCGGGGATTTTTTCTTTTCGATAATAATGTGCCGGTAACCAATGCTCCCCAGCCGCCGCCTGCAAAAGCATCTGTAAAACCTCCCACTGAAGCAAGCCATCCTGCGCCTTTTACTTTTTCTTCACCATTCTTTTTCCTGAATGCTTTTCTAATAATATAGTAACCAAGGTAAATAGTGTAAAAGCTAAGTGGTATGCGCACCCATTGCGCGTATGCTTGTCCTTTAATTGCGAGGGCGGCACCTGCAACTGCACCAATCGCGCCTGGTATTACCAGCGCCATGAACAGTTTTTTATTGATGTTGCCAAAGCGGTGATGTGTGTAACCAGAAGCTCCGCTGGAAAAAACCCTGGCAGAATGTACCCGGCTGCTTACAATAGCAGGTGGAACCCCGATCGCCAATAGAAATACAGTTGAAATAGTGCCATAACCCATGCCCATGGAACCGTCAACCATTTGCGCTAAAAATCCGGTCAGCAACATCATGCCAAATAAACGAACATCAATGTATTGTGGAATGCCCTGTATACTACTGAGTAATTTATTAAAAGGTATAAAAGATAGTACCGCATGCCCAAGCAACATAAAAAAAAATGCCAGCAGGCACCATTTTACAATAACCGGCCATTTTTTTTGTTCCGGTGCTGTTGTTTTCTCGAGCGTAATTTGTTTGGCGGCCAGTACTTTTGTAAGGTCGTCCAGCTTTCTTACTTTTTCGGTGAAATCGCCTTTCATGTCCTGGCGGATGGTATGCATGTTTTCTAAAACACCATCTATTTCATCTGGTATTAAGTCATTCAATTGCTCGCGCATTCTTTTTGCGATCGTAGGAGATTTGCCGTTGGTGGAAATAGCAATTTTGAGATCACCTTTCTGAACAATTGAACCAAGATAAAAGTCGCAGAGCTCGGGTGTATCTGCTACGTTCACTAATAATTTTCTTTCTTTCGCGCGTAAGCGCACATACTTGCTTACCGCTTTATCATTTACTGCAACAATTACTACTTCTTTATTTTCAAGATCGTCTTCCTGGAATGGCCTTTCCTCCAGTACAATACCAGGGTTCAAAGTTGCCAGTAATTTTATTTCCGGAGTAATTTCAGTTGCCACTACCCACACGGAAGCAGCAGGTGCATTTTGCAAAATAGCGTTTAATTTTTCGAGCCCTACTTTTCCACCACCTACCAATAATACATTCAGTTCCTCCATTTTTAGAAATACAGGAAATAAGTGGTTTTTGCCTGCAGGCGCTGCCACGTTCGTCATTACCAATGGATCCGAAACTTTGTTATTGCTCATAGATGCTAATTAGACAAATCCCTTCCGCAGTAAAAGTAGTTAATTCCCTACTTATTTAGTAGACTAATAGTTTATTTATTTGCAAATAATATTATAAAGATTAAAACCCTGACAGGGCCGAAAAATATTTAACCCGTTTTTAATATTATGCAGGCACCAGGTTTTTGCGTATCGTAAAGTCTCCAAAGCTTTCCGCTCCGTTTCTTTCCGTGGAAAAGCTGTTAAACAAACCGTCCAGTTCAGCAAGAATTGCCGCTTCATCCAGGTTTTCCTTGTATACTTTATTCAGGCGCATACCTACGCGGTCTCCTCCCAACTGAAGATTATAGTGGCCGGGAGCGGTGCCCACAAAAGCAATTTCTGCTGCCGATGGACGGGCGCAACCATTGGGGCAGCCAGTCATACGAATAATTATATCTTGCTCCGCTAATTTATATTTGTCAAGCAACGGTTCAATTTTAGAAATCAATACTGGTAAATACCGCTGCCCTTCAGCAAGCGCCAGCGGGCAAGTTGGCAGTGCCACGCAGGCTAACGCATTTTTACGAATGAGCGGGGTGCTTTCTGTATAGCTGGTTATTTTAAACTGCTCAAGTATTGTATTGATAGTTTCTTTATCAGCTGCATCAACATCACTTATAATTACATTCTGATTGGCCGTAAAACGAAATGAGCATTTTCCTGTTTTTGCCACTTCAAGCAATGCTGCTTTTACAGCTTGCTGTTCATTATCGGTAATTCTGCCGCTTTCTACAAAAACAGTATAGTACCAAACACCTTTATCATTCTGTTGCCAGCCATAATAATCGCGGCGCTCTGTAAAATTGAAAGGCCTCGCTTTCTCTATTTTTATACCGGCACGTCTTTCTATTTCTTCTTTGTACCATTCAGCACCAACTCTGTCAACAGTATATTTTAACCGTGCTAATTTTCGGTCGCTGCGGTTGCCATAATCTCTTTGTATGGTAGCAACTTCATATATTGCTTTCATTGTTGCTGCACCCTTTTCCACGAAGCCAATAACAGTTCCCAGTCGCGCATACGTTGCAAGGTTGCCGTGTGTGGTTGACATTCCACCACCAATGGCCATATTAAAACCCTTTAGCTCATTGTTTTCAATAATAGCAATCAAGCCAAGATCATTGGTAAAAACATCTACGTCATTGTTAGGTGGAATTACAATAGCTATTTTAAATTTGCGGGGGAGGTACCTGTCCTGGTAAAGCGGATCCTCTTCTTCTTTTTTATCAGCCAGTTTTTCTTCGTCCAGCCAAATTTCATAATATGCTTTTGTTTTGGGCATCAGCATGGTACTGATTTTATCGGCGTAGCCAAATATTTCTTCGTGTACAGGTGATTGTTTGGGATGTGAACTGCACAATACGTTTCTGTTAATATCACCGCAGGTAGCAATCGAATCCAGCAATGCCTCACTGAATGATGTAATGGTAGGTTTTATGTTTGATTTGATGAGTCCATGTAATTGAATTGTTTGCCGGGTAGTGATTTTTATTACACCGGTGGAATTTTGCCCCGCAATCTCATGCATAGCAATCCATTGTTTAGCCGTCAAAAATCCTCCCGGCAACCGCAACCGAATCATAAAAGTATACAGGCGATCAAGTTTTTTTTCCGCACGCTCTTCCCGTCTGTCCCGATCATCCTGCTGGTACATGCCATGGAATTTAATAACGGCCTGGTCGCCTTCGCGGATAGCGCCAGTTATTTCATCCTGCAGGCTTTTTGAAATCTCGCCCCGCAGACCATCGCTCGCTTGTTTTATTTTTTCTATTCCGGATAGTGGTGGTTGTTTCTCTGACATTTTTTTAATTTTTAAACCTAAGCGCTTTCGTGGAATTGGGGGATTAGAAATTTGGAATTCGTCTTCAAATAATTATATTGATTGTATTTGGCAGGTCAGCTGTAATCAACGGCCCAATTCCGAATAACAAATTCCCAGTTCATCTAAACTAGTATACATCCTCCGAGTATCGTCCTTCATTCTGCATTTGCAGAAAATATTCTTTTGCTTCTTCAGGTGTTTTCTCACCGTATTTTTCAATAATCTGTATGAGTGTATGTTCTACATCAATACTCATCGGATCTTTTTTTCCGCACAGGTAAACATTTGCACCCGATTGTATCCAGTTATATAATTCAGCGCCATGCTGCATGATCCGGTGCTGCACATATATTTTTTCCGGCTGATCGCGGGAGAAGGCAACATTTATTTTAGTGAGTACACCAGTCTCAAACCAATTTTGTAATTCGGTTTGATAAAGAAAATCGCTGGCAAAATGTTGCTCACCAAAAAACAACCAGTTTCTGCCGGTGGCGCCAAGCGCATCACGTTCCGCCAGGAAAGAACGATAGGGCGCAATGCCGGTGCCGGGGCCAATCATGATGATGTCTTTATCAGCCGCAGGCAAACGATAGCGCCTGTTTTTTTGGACAAAGAATTTTAGCGGACTGTTTACTTTTTGTGCACCCAGAAACGCAGAGCAAACGCCATATTTTTTTTCTTCATTAACCGTAAACATGTCTTTCGCCACTATCACATGCACTTCGCCGGTATGTGCGGCAGGCGAAGAAGCCAGTGTGTACAAGCGTGGAGCAACAGGATTTAATATGCCGAGTACTTCTTCAAACTGCGCGGTATCCCGTACCGGGTAGGCTTTCAATAAATCCGGCAGATCCATTTTTGTTTCAGAAATTTCCCTGCCAACAATAGCGGCATATCTTTTTATAACAGCTGTTATTAAGTGCGTAATATTCAATTTGTATTTTAATAAATCAAAAATGGTAAACGTTTCCTTTTTGTATTCGATCCTTTTACCTGCGTTAATGCCTTTTGAAAGCGAAAGAATTTTTTCGACTGCCGGTACGGGGTTTTCAGGAACAATGCCAATGGAGTCCCCGCATTCGTATTCAACATCATCTGCCGCAATTTCTATATGCCATGTTTCTTTGTTTGATCCGCGGTCGTTTAAATTTATATTGGTAAGAATGGTACCGGTATATGATTTTTTGCCTGGTGCCTTTTTTTCTGCCGGTACGGTCACCGTTGAAACTGTTGCTGCCTGGCTTCCCGTTTCAAATAATTTTTTAATTACTTTTTCAAACCACTGGTGAGCATCTTCATCATATTCAATATCACATTTCTGAATATCCACAATGCGGCTTCCGCCCAGTTTTTCCAATTGCCCGTCTACATCTTCACCTGTTTTGCAAAATAGCGGGTACGATGTATCGCCCAAAGCCAGCACGCTGTATTTTAATTTCTCCAGTTTAAAACCATTGTTATGAATATGGT
>JBDUAY010000282.1:0-7602 GCA_040004415.1 Bacteroidota bacterium
TTATAGCAATACTTGCATTCCTGCAGTTTACCATTATACTTGATTTCATGGTGCTTTCGCCACTCGGTACTATATTATTGCCGGTCTTTCATATTACTACAACGCAATTTGGCCTGGTGGTATCAGCTTATGCATTCAGTGCCGGTACTTCGGGTTTACTGGCAGCTGGTTTTGCCGACAAGTTTGACCGTAAAAAATTATTACTTTTTTTCTACACGGGTTTTTTAATTGCTACTTTTTTATGCGCGATCGCCCCGACGTATCATTTTTTATTAATGGCGAGAATTGTGACAGGTATCTTTGGCGGTGTAGTTGGTTCTGTAAGTTTTGCCATTATAACGGATCTTTTCAAAATGGAAGTACGCGGACGAGTAATGGGGTTTGTTCAGGCTGCCTTTGCTGGCAGCCAGGTACTTGGTTTGCCTATAGGATTGCAGCTCGCAAGTTATTTTGACTGGCACGCGCCGTTCTGGCTAATAGCAGGCGTCGGCTTGCCGGTAGGAATTTTAATCGTGTTTTACATGAAGCCAATCATTGCTCATCTTGCCATAAAATCTGATCGCAATCCATTTGAACATTTGCTGAAAACGCTTTCCCACAGAACGTACCTGCGCGCATTTGCGGCAACTACTTTCCTGTCTACCGGTGGTTTTATGCTGATGCCGTTCGGTAGTACCTTCAGTACCAATAATCTTGGAATTACTTTGAAACAGTTACCCATTGTTTACTTTATAACGGGTATTTGTTCAATGGCCACCAGTCCTTTTATTGGCAAGGCAAGTGATAAAATTGGTAAGTATAATGTTTTTGTTATTGGGTCTGCGCTAAGCATAATCATGGTTTTGATATACACGAATCTTGGCATTACTCATTTATGGGTTTTGATAGTACTGAATGTTATTTTATTTGCAGGCATTTCGTCGCGCATGATTTCTTCCAGTGCTTTAATATCCGCCATTCCTTTGCCTCAGGACAGGGGTGCTTTTATGAGTATTAATTCATCGATCCAACAATTTGCAGGTGGCATCGGTGCATACGTAGCTGGCCTGCTGATTGTTCAAAGTAAGGCTGGCCCCATCTTACATTACAACCGGCTGGGATACGTAGTGGTTGGCAGCATGGTAACAGCTGTTTTGTTAATGTATATCATCGACACGCATATAAAACAAAAAGCAATGCAGCATATAAGACCTGTTGCCAAAGAAGAAGAGGTGATGATGATCGAATAGAAGAAAACGATACGCTGTTATCCATTCGCTTTTAGTATTTAGCGTCCAGCATAGAAATGGAAAGTTTGTTTTATTTGCATAGTGTTTGTACTTTGCATTAGTTGTAGTAGAATGGTTAAAAGCTAACGGCTAACAACTGTCCCCGCTGCCCAAAATATTGCATTTCTAAAAAGCTGTGTATAGGCTTTATTCTCAAACAAGCCTGGCGAGTGTCCCATAAATATATATAGGTTGCGGGCTTTAAATTTTTCGTTCGTCCACACAACAGGATGATCACCCATTTTTGTGTTCGACGGAGGCATATAAGTTGATTCATCAACGCTGGCAATTACATGTACATTTGGCCGCGGACTTTTATTATACGTATAAAATTCATCCTTCCCAATAATGAAAGATGATGGAACGCCCTTCATGCAGGGATGCATTTTATCCTCAACATTAATTTTAGCAGAAACAAAACTGGCAATATAATTTTCATAGCGGATGCCACCCATAAAATCAGAGAACCATTGCCACATCGGGTAGCCATCAAACTCACCCAACAAACTGGCGTGATGAAATCCCAGCCAGCCGCCTTTTCCCTCTTCTATATATTTTTGAAATGCAGCAACAGCAGTGTTCGTCCAGGCATAGGGTGGATAATCCAGTTGAATAAAAAGTTGGTACTGTGCCAGCATAGAATCATTAATAGTGCTGGTATTTTCAATATAATGAATAGTGAAACTGCTGTCGGCTGCCAGTTTGTTCAGCCATATTTTTGCTGCTTTGGAATATTCAATATGATGGCCACCATTTTCAGCAATGGCAACTACATTAAAGCGTGGCATTTGCTGCGTGTATACGACATTAAAATCAAACAATAAAATAGTAGATAAAAATAGTAGTGTTTTTTTCATATCAGGCGTAAGAAAGTTATATCAATTCGGGGTATTTAATTTTTTAAAGATAAATTATCTGGCTGATTATATTTGTTTAAAGGCTATTTGTAGAAAAAAACTGCCAGCCTGCGTGTAATCTAATCTATTGATATAATTTGTGGCATGAATTTGTTATATGCAACATACCTAACATTCTAAAACAGTAAAATCAAAATATATGGAACTGCAATTGGAAAAGCCATGGAAGCTTGTTAAAGAAAAATTGAAAGAGCACGATAGCAAATTAACGGATGATGATCTCAATTATGAAAAAGGAAAAGACGATGAGCTGCTGGAAAGATTGTCAAAGAAAATGAATCGTCCCAAACAAGACGTTAAAGAGTGGATTGAAAGCCTTTCATTTAATGATTAACTATGTACAAAATAAAAATATTCAGTGGTAAGAAGTCAGATGTATTGGAATCTGCGGTAAATGAATGGTTACACATGCATAAAGATATTCTTATTCATAGCAGCAATTTAGCAAGTAGTAATGGAGAAGATTTAGGAGCAAATGAATATAATTTTTATATTTTGTACGCGGGAACCGATATTGAGCAAGAAGAATTAAAGGAAATGGCAGCAGCCGTTACGCAGGAGCAGTCCATTGAGGTCAAGGAAATGAACCCGGAAATTTTGAAGCCTTCCAGCTAACCAATGAAAAAAATCTAATTCTTTTTCCAGGCTTTTTTTAGAAACCTAGTAAAATTGCCGTGCATAATATTTTCAATATCAGTTTCTGAATATCCACGGTTTTTAAACAATGGAACAAGTTTCTGTAGATCTGCAATCGTGTCTATATCATATGGACATTGTTCTTTTCCAAAAGCACCGTCCAAATCTGTACCCATCCCAACGTGTAGCGTGTTGCCTGCTAACTGGCAAATATGGTCCATGTGATCAATTAATTTTTCTACATTACAACCAGTGCTTTCAGGTGTTGAGATACCGCGTTGCCAGCCTGGTACCATCATCCACGCATCCAGCGCGCCACCAATTACGGCACCCCGTTCAATCAGAACTTTTATCATGTCATCACTAAATTGCCGGTTGTGATTTACCAACGCCCTGCAATTATTATGACTCGCCCAAATGTGCCCGCTAAAATGGTTCATCGCTTGCCAGAAAGCATCATCGCACAGATGGGTCGCATCCATAATGATGTTTAATTCTTCCATTTTTTTTAACAGCGCCAATCCTGCCGCGTTCAGGGTACCTGTAGCATCCGTTCCATTTGCATAACGGCCCGGGCCATAATGCGCCGGCCCAACAGCTCTTAACCCATATTGATAAGCTGTTTCAAGATATTCAGCAGTAACGAGCGAATCTGCGCCTTCAAGACTAAGTATATAACCAACCGGCTTTTTTTCAGAAGGTTTTGCATCATTCCATAAAGCAAGATGCTTATCCAATGAAGCAAGATCATTTACCTGTACCATTTCTCCTGCTTCTTCCATTGCCTTATACCAGGCAATTTGCCCCTGCGTTTGTGCCCATGCCTGTTGCGGAGAGTGCCAGCCGGGTAGTTTATTTCCCGGCGCTGCATATCTTGCAATTTGCGTGGCCACTACCAAACCAATATTGCCAGCGCGCAATGCAGGCAAAGAAACAACCCCTTTTCCACGGTCAGGCCTATCCGTTAGTCCCTGCTCACGTGCACGAATATTTGTCACGGGTTGCGTTAGGTCACGGTTCCATTCCAGCGCATTCATACTAAGATCAAGATGGGCGTCTATAATGAACATGTATTTTTTTTATCTGTCAGGAAACCAGGTCCAGTTCAAACAAGGCCTCAATTTCTACCGGAATATTATCAGGCAAAGAAGCAAAACCTACAGCGCTTCTAACACCAATACCATTTTCACTGCCCCATACAGCGGCAAACAATTCACTGCAACCATTTATGACGTATGGATGTTTTTCAAAACTGGAAACACAGTTTACCATGCCCAGTACTTTCATTACTCTTTTTACTTTATTAAATGATCCCAGTTTATTGAATATTGTCGACAGCATCGCTAAGCCCACCTGTTTTGCCGCGAGTTTACCCTGCTCCATATCCAATGCTTCACCGATGCGCCCAATGATAAGGGTCTTGTCGTTTTGAACAGGGCCATGGCCAGACAGGTATAAATATTTTCCATCTATTAAGCATGGTATATAAACACCCAATGGTGACGGTGCCGGCGGTAATAATAATCCTGTTTCTTTAAATCTTTGATCTGCTGTTAATGTTTCCATTTGTTCTACGATGTAGTGATGCAAAATAAATTGAAGTTATAATACAAATAAATTATTTGCGACTTAAATACCCGGAAAAAGTAATTTATTCCAGTTGCAATATCCCAAACGCAGCCGGAATATGAAAATCTGGTTCAACTGATTTTGGATCGATCCAGCCAGTCCGACGATCCACCCGGCGTTCGGCAAGGCCCTATCGATATTTATTTTGTATTGCTGGTATTTACTACCGCTTCCAGCCAGCTTTTTTAGTCTTGCCGAATCCTAAAGTCAAATAAAGATATAAATCAATCTGGTAAATATTTTACGAACTATATTTTAATCCCCCGGTAATTTATTAAAATTCAATCAATTTGTTTGAAGCTGCATATGGCCGCTACTTTTTGAGGATCGGAAACGAACGGTCTGTAAATCCAGGAAAATACCTTCACCCGGAAAAATCATTCTGGTTAGTACCTTATTTTTAATTTAAACAGATAACATCAAATTCACCATCCGGCTTAAAAGAAATTATATATTGCAGTTGTGCAAAGATGTATCAGCACGTGCGGTCTGCGGGCTAAACAGCAGAATGAAGTTTATCAACAATGGATAAATTCTATAACAATGAATAAAATAGTTGCCATTTTCCTGTTTTTTATTTTTAGTTCGGAAGCTTTTGCCCAGCCATCTGCTTATACGCCGGTCAATCTGCATTCACACAATGATTATGAAAAAGCCTTTCCTTATTGGGAAGCCTATAACCAGGGTTATGGATCAATAGAAGCTGATATTTTTTTGAAGGGCAATAATTTAATCATCGCGCATGATACTAACCAGTTGAAAATGGGACGTACGCTGGATTCTTTTTATTTGCAGCCATTGCAGCAATGTATATTAAAAAACAACGGGTACCCATACGCTGATAAAAGTAAACTACTGCAATTGCTGATTGATATTAAAACGGATTCTTTTGCCACCGTGAACAGGCTGGTGGAGAAACTTCAGGCATATCCCACTATCACCAGTTGCGCCGGTGTTAAAATAGTTATTACAGGCAACCGGCCAGCCATTACTGCATTTGCTGGCTATCCGTCCTACATTTATTTTGATGGGGAACTGCACATAGATTACCCCGCAAAGGCGCTTGGCAAGATAGAAATGCTGAGTGATAATTTTCATGTTTTTTCCCATTGGAACGGGATCGATACAATTCCCGCGGCAGATATGAACACGATTACTGCACTTATTGAAAAAGCTCATAAGTTGCACAAAAAAGTACGGTTTTGGAACGCGCCGGATATTATTAACAGCTGGAACCTCTTGATGAAGATGGGCGTTGACTACATCAATACAGATCATATAACTGGTGCAGCAACTTATTTAAATGAATTAGGGAAAAAGCGATAGGGGCGGACCGCTGTGTCTCCCCTGAAATCAGGATCTCAAACATCAAATATTGTACGCAGACATCAGACATGATTCATTATTCCCTACAACAGACATCTCTAACACTTAATGATTGCCGTTATGCCAAAATTTACGACTTCTGTTATTATTAGCCTTTCGCTTGTGGTCAGTTTTTCAATGAAAATTTTTGGCCAGGAACAACAATTGGATCTTGTTTCGCCCGATAAAAGCCTGATGATTCATTTTCAGGCAGGTATTGATGACAAAAATACTGCGCATGCAAGTCAGTTGTTTTATAGTGTATCATTCAAAGGAAAATGGCTGCTTAAGCCATCGGCCATGAGTCTTGATCTAAAAGGCTATCCACCGCTGGGCACTGCTGTTCGTGTTATCAATATTAAAACTTCTTCTGCCGATGAGACTTATCATTTGCTGGCAGGCAAAGCCAGTGAAGTACGTAATCACTACAATAGTATTGTTATTGAACTGGAAGAAACAACGACTCCTAAGAGAAAATTACTGGTTGAAGCACGCGCTTACAATGACGCTGTTGCTTTTCGGTATATAGTACCAGAACAGGAAAGCACTGCAAATGGATGGCAGGTACAAAATGAAAATACTGAATTTCATTTTAGCACGGATGCAACAACCTACGCACAGGTATTGCCGCATTACCAGTCTATGTATGAAAGTGAATACCTGAAATTACCGGTTAGTGCTTTTTCAAACCAGGGGGGTGTTAAAAGTTCTATATTGATAGGACTTCCAATGCTGGCAGAAGTGCCGGGTGCTGGTTGGCTGGCTATTGCGGAAGCGGGCTTGCAGGATTACTCTTCTATGTATCTTACAAATCCGGCAGGAGGTTGGTCTGGCCATACCATGCTCTCGAGATTATCTCCTCACATAGACAGTTCTGGTGGAGCGGTAGATGGAAAAGGTGAATTGCATTCTGCGTGGCGAATTATTATGGTGGCCGGTGAACCTGGTAAATTATTAGAGTCAAATGCTATTATGAATGTAAGTGCTGCAACAACGCTTGCAAATACAAGTTGGATTAAACCCGGTAAAGCGTCCTGGGATTGGTGGAGTGGAAGTCTTGGCGCAGATGGAAAACCTGCTTTTACTACAGCGAATATGAAATACTATGTTGATTTTGCTGCTGCATCCGGACTGGAATATATGCTCGTGGATGCAGGCTGGAGCGAATATGATATTACCAAAATGAATGGTAAAGTAGATGTTCCTGCATTGGTGCAATATGCTGCCGCAAAGAATGTAAAGATCTGGATATGGTTGTACGCAAAGGCGGTGGACAAACAAATGGAAGATGCTTTTTCCCTGTACGAAAAATGGGGTGTTGCTGGTGTCAAAATTGATTTTGTTGAAAGGGATGATCAGGGTGGCATTGATTTTTATTACAGAACAGCGGCCAGCGCTGCGCAACATCATTTGATGGTAGATTTTCATGGATGTACGAAACCGTTCGGACTGGAAAGAACGTATCCGAACGTAATGAATTACGAAGCCGTATTGGGTATGGAACAATCTAAAGGTGGCGCAAGAGATAATCCTGATAATCATGTAATGCTTGCTTTTACGCGCATGCTGGCCGGCCCGATGGATTTTACGCCAGGTGGATTCGATAATGTAACCAGGGAAAAGTTTGAACCCCGCAGCGATGCGCCATCTGTAATGGGCACAAGGGCACATCAGCTGGCGTTGTATGTTGTTTATCACGCGCCCATTGAAATGGTGTCTGATCATCCGTCGGCTTACGACGGACAACCGGAATTTGAATTTATAAAGAAATGCCCCGCTGGCTGGGA
>JBDUAY010000283.1:0-7598 GCA_040004415.1 Bacteroidota bacterium
ATTATTTATTAAAAGTAAAAACAGGGGAAACTATACAAACTATCCGGTTGTTGAAGCTTTAATGAAGCGGAAAATGATGAAATAATAAAAAGCCCCTGCTCTGTTCGTGAGCAGGGGCTTTTAGTTGAAAGAATTATTATGCCGATAAAGGATTTACTGGTTGCAAATACATCGTATATAATGTATACACCGAAAAAAAACCAGATTTTGGAATCCGGTTTAGCTAAAAAGGTTTAAGAAATTGGCAATTATCTTAATCTGTCCAGGCTTTTGACTAGTTTTTGATCACTGTTAATACCTCTCGCAGCCAGTATAAGCAAGACAGGAATTAAAATTGATATGACTGCAGTAATGCTGTAGGTGCCTTCTACAAATTTTTGCGCCTGCATATAATATAAGATGGGAATAACGATGGAAAGTAATATTGCGGCAAGCGTTATCCGCAACTGTAATTTTCTGTTTTTATAAAGAAAAATAGCCAGGAATGAAACTGAGCCCAGTATTACGGTAAGCACCAAAAGAATAAGATTGAAGCTGGCGGTAAGTTGGCTAAATACTTTTATTTTATCGTCGCCAATTATATTCCCACTAAAAAAAGAGAGCTTACAAGTAAGGAAAGCGGATACGGTGGCTAATAATAACCAAACAGTTTGCATGCGCTGGATCATTGTAATTCTTTTAATGTAAATTCAAAAAAGTAAAAGTTTTCAGGGTTTAGATAAATGGGCTTAAACCTTTTACCCTTCACCTCTTATTGTACGCGAACTAACCCAATTCGGGATACAGAACAAACTGTTCCATAAATTCATTTACCTGGTTGCGCACCGCGGTAATAACATTTTCATCATCCGGGTTCCTTAATACATTATCAAGCACGTTTACTACAAACTGCATATGTTCTTCTTTCATACCGCGGGTGGTAATGGCGGCTGTGCCTACCCGTATGCCGGAGGTAACAAAAGCACTTTTATCATCAAAAGGAACCATGTTTTTATTCAGGGTGATATCTGCCTTTACAAGAGCCTGCTCCGCTTTTTTCCCGCTAATGTTTTTATTGCGCAGATCAATCAGCATTAAATGATTGTCGGTGCCATTGCTGATGAGCTGGTAACCTTTATCTACAAACGCTTTGGCCATCGCCTGCGCGTTGGTGATAACCTGTTTTGCATAATCCGTAAATTCATCTGTAAGAATTTCGCCAAAAGCAATTGCTTTTGCTGCAATAATATGTTCCAGCGGGCCGCCTTGTATACCGGGAAAAACAGCCATATCCATCAGGTTGCTCATCAGGCGTATATTGCCTTTTACATCTTTTAAACCAAACGGATTTTCAAAATCTTTCTTCATCAATATAATGCCACCTCTTGGGCCGCGCAATGTTTTATGCGTAGTTGACGTAACAACATGGCAATGCTCAAAGGGCGAATTCAATAATTTTTTTGCAATTAAGCCTGCGGGATGCGCCATATCGCACATGACAAATGCACCAATCTCATCAGCTACTTGCCGGATGCGGGCGTAATCCCAATCACGGCTATAAGCGGAGGCGCCACAGATAATCAGTTTTGGCTTTTCTTTTCTTGCCTGCGCTTCCAGCATTTCATAATCTACCAGGCCGGTTTCTTTTTTCACCCCATAAAAAAATGGCTGGTATAATTTACCGCTAAAATTTACAGCTGAACCATGGGTTAAGTGACCACCCATGCTGAGATCCAATCCTAATATTTTATCTCCTGTCTGCAAAATAGCCAGCAACACAGCTGCATTGGCCTGCGCCCCGCTGTGTGGTTGAACATTGGCGTAGTCGCAGGCAAATATTTGTTTAAGGCGATCGATGGCTAATTGTTCTGTTTGATCAACAATTTCACAGCCAGCATAATACCGTTTGCCGGGATACCCCTCAGCGTATTTATTGGTCATCACATTGCCCATGGCCTGTATTACTTGCAGCGACGTAAAATTCTCAGAAGCAATCAGTTCGATGCCGTGACGCTGGCGTTCCAATTCTTTTCGGATAAGATCAAAAACTAAAGTATCTCTTTGCATGGCGCAAAAATAAGCGAAGTATTAATAAAAGAAACAAGGGCCTCAATTTTGGTGAAAGAATTGTTGGTAACTCCCTGTAATGCATTGATTTGCTGTACCAGGTTTTCCAGATCCTTATCTGTTCTGTTTGAAAAAATAACCACGATATAATCTTTCGAAGGAATAGTAAATACGATGGCCCTGAATCCACCATTGGAGCCGGTATGGTACACTGCTTTTTCTTTGTCCTTATTACTTATAAACCAACCATAGCCGTACGATAATTTATTTACCGGATCGATGATAAATTGAGACGAACGAATTTTTTGGACGATATTTTTATCAGCCTGGTGCTGTAAGAAACGCCACCAATGCAGGTATTCATCTGCAGATGTGTAAACGCCACCATCGCCTTCCGTAGAAAAAAAGATGGCTTCATCTGCATCAAGTTTATTAAAAGCGTTTTTGCTGCTGTCGTAGTCATATCCGAACGCGTTTTTATACATGATTGTTCCAATCTTCAGCACAGCAGAGTTCTTCATTGCCAATGGAACGAAAATATTTTTTTTGACATAATAATGGTAAGACATGCCGCTTACTTTTTCAATGATCATAGCCAGTAAGCAATAAGCTGTATTGCTGTAACGGTATTTTGTACCGGGCGTAAAATACGTACTGCCAGTATGTTTAACTGCATTCAATACATCTTTATCGGTGGCGTGTTTAACGATGCTGGTATCAATAAATGCATAGTGATCTATAATGCCTGAACTATGTGTAAGTAATTCCTGTATGGTGATAATGTTACCGATCTTTGCATTGAAGTCTGGAAAATATTTTATCAATTTATCATGTAGCGATAATTGCATTTTCTCAGCCATTTGTACAATACAAAAAGCAGTAAATTGTTTTGTTAAAGAACCAATATTAAAATTAGTGGTGCTGGTTATTTTTTGGTTGGTTTGAATATTGGCGAGACCATAACTTTTTTTAAAAATAATTTTACCTGCCCTGCTGATCACCACGGAAGCACCGGGTTCGCTGTTTTTATAATAAGCTCGTAATAAAGAATCTGTGCTGCCAGTTTTAATCTGGCAATCTGCAGATATTGCCGGTAATAAAACCAAGAATGCATACAGGATATACTTCATATTGCCTTTTTTTGAAAAAATGATTAATTGCGTCTTAATAAATGCCAATTTAAATTAAGCCGGAAAACCTAAAATAGGTTACTTTCATGCTTTTTTATAAAAGAAATTTGTTTCGCAGTACAGCAGGTTGTCTTGTAAAGTAAAGAATGAGTTGTTCAGGAATTGAAAAGGACCTGGTGTAACAAATAAAAACATGAAAGCAATTATTCCTGTAGCTGGTGCCGGTACCAAGCTTCGTCCGCATACATATACGCAACCCAAAGCGCTTATACCCCTTGCCGGTAAAACAGTCCTCAGCATTATTGTTGAGCAATTAGAAGAAGCGGGCCTTACAGAATTTATTTTTATTATTGGATACCTGGGCGATAAAATACAAGACTACGTGCGGGAGAAATATCCGCATTTGCAAAGTCATTTTATCCATCAAAACGAGCGGCAGGGTCTTGGCCATGCCATCCTGCTTACCAAAGATATTGTGGGTGATGATGAAGTTTTTATTGTATTGGGCGATTCCATTTGCGAGTACAGTGTTGATGAAGTGTTGAAGAATGAATACTCCATGGTAGGCGTAAAAAAAGTAGATGACCCCAGGGCTTTTGGTGTAACAGAAATGAATGATGATGGCTTTGTAAGTAAAGTAATAGAGAAACCGCAGATTCCAAAATCGAATATGGCGCTGGTAGGTATTTACCGCATTAAAGAATCAGTTTCTTTGTTTAGTTGCCTGGAAAATAATATCCGCAACCAGATCAAAAGCCGCGGTGGCGAATACAATCTTACGGATGCACTCGAATGCATGATACAGGATGGTGTAAAGATTCAACCCTATAAAGTACAGAACTGGTTCGATTGCGGCCGCAAAGATTCTTTGCTGGAAAGCAATGCTACGCTGTTAAAAAAATTCGGGCAAAGCATTGCAGATGATCACCAGTTTGAAAATAGTATTATCATTCCACCGGTAAGTATTGCTGCTGGTTGCGATATAAAAAATTCTATCATCGGCCCGAATGTTGCCATCGGCGAAAAAGTAAACATCAATTATTCTATTGTAAAAGATTCTATCATCGGCGCATTTGCGAACTTGCTTGATATTGTGCTTACTCATTCTTTAATTGGCAGCGATACAGAATTAAAAGGTGAAAGCCGAAGCCTTAATATCGGTGATAATACGGAGATCGATTTGGGGAAGAGCTGACAGGGATTTTGAGGGATTAAGCGGATTAAAGGATTTTAAAACAGGAAAGTTTCATTACCTTTTTTTGCAATCATTTAGATATCATCCTTCGATCGAATATTATTTACGCTCTTGTCGCTCGTTCGCCAATCCTAAAATCGCTAAATCCAAAGAATCCCCATTCAGGAAACTTACCCAAACAAATCACTGCTCAAATAACGGTCGCCACGATCGCAGGCAATAAAAACAATTATCCCGGAAGTTAATTCACCCGCAAGGCGTATAGCTGCAGAAGCGGCGCCACCACTGCTCATGCCGGCAAAGATGCCTTCTGCTTTGGCCAGCAACCGGGTGGTATCAATGGCTTCTTTTTGTGTGATGTCCATAATGCGATCTACCCGTTTGGGATCGAAAATTTTTGGGAGATAGGCCGCCGGCCATCTTCTGATACCGGGTATCGACGCTTCTTCTGTTGGCTGGCAACCGACGATTTGTATAGCAGGATTTTTTTCTTTGAGAAACATGGATGTTCCCATGATGGTGCCGGTGGTGCCCATTGAACTTACAAAATGCGTAATACCTCCATCTGTATCTTTCCAGATTTCTGGCCCGGTCGTTTTATAATGTGCAAAATAATTATCCGGGTTGGCAAATTGATTCAATAAAAAATAACCGGGACGCGTACCTTTTTCTTCCGCATAATCGCGGCAGGTTTCTATATTTTCCAGCAAGGTAACTTTTGCCCCAAAAGCTTCCATGGTCAATGTTCTTTCGCGTGTAGAACTGGAAGGCATCACCAGTTCAATGTCCAGATCAAATAAGCGTGCAATCATGGCAAGCGCAATGCCTGTATTGCCACTGGTTGCTTCTACTAACCTGGTACCTGCATGAATATCTCCGCGTTCCAGCGCACTTCTTATCATGTTAAGTGCAGGCCTGTCTTTAACACTGCCACCGGGATTGTTGCCTTCCAGTTTGGCAAAGATGCGAACCCCCGGATTGGGATTCAATTTTTTTATTTCTGCCATGGGTGTATTGCCCACTAAATCAAGTATGCTGGCCATTGTGTGTGTAATATATTGAATTTACTTTTATAACTCATTCGTATTTGCGTTCATCCATCTATATTCATTTTCATTGATACAAATTAGGGTATGGGAGCACCTGCAACGGCCGCCATTTGTACCCATTCGTTTTCACCCGGGAGCATTAGTGTGTTAATTTTCTTTCTGTAATTTCTATTTCCGCTTTATGATATACCGCCGAATACGGGGCCACGCTTTTTGTTAGCCAAACATTCCCCCCAATAATACTATGATGGCCAATGATTGTATCTCCACCAAGAATAGTAGCGCCCGAATAGATAATTACATAGTCTTCCACCGTAGGATGACGTTTTGTATACGCCATGGTTTTATCTACACTCAATGCCCCCAGTGTTACACCCTGGTAAAGTTTTACATGATTGCCTATTTTGCAGGTTTCACCAATCACCGTGCCCGTGCCGTGATCAATGAACAGGTGTTCGCCAATTTCTGCGCCGGGATGTATATCAATACCAGTCTGCGAATGCGCATATTCTGTAAGTATCCGCGGCAACAAAGGGATATCCAATTTTAATAAAGCATGCGCCACGCGATAAAAGCAGATGGCAAAAAAACCAGGATAAGTGCGTATCACTTCAAACTCGCTTTTTGCGGCGGGATCGCCTTGCGCGATGGCCGTCACATCGGCATTTAACAGGCGGTATATTTCTGGTAATTGCTGAAAAAAAGTTTTTGCCTTGATGCGGTTATCGCAATTCTGGCATTCTTTGGTACTCTCTAAAATGGTTACCAGGCTACTTTCCAGTTGCTGAAAAGCAGCTTCAAATTGAAGGGGTGTCGAAAAAAATTGTTTTGATAATTCAGGATATAACAGCCTCACCAGTTGCATTGCCCAATCAGTGATAACACTATTCGGTGGAACATCTTCAGTTAGTTGCTGTTTATCAAAAATGGATTGAAAAAATTGCTGGTTCATAAATAAGCGTTCAATTAGGAATCATTATAACAATCAGGAAAGAAATTATTTATAAAGTTGCCACTTTTTACCTTAGCAATATGTATTGAAGCAGACATTTTACACGAACGCATCAAAAAAGGATGGCGCCACGGGATGATATCATATTAAATTATTTACGTGGATCTGCTGCATGTTTTAACACCGGCTGCATGCAACTGTACAGCAACAACATCAGTTATGCAAAATAGCAGTGTAATCAGCCATGAAGTTGATTTGCAACTATCTGCCAGCCCGCATTTTGTGGTAACATATTATTAACTATCCCAGCTTATTTATTGTGTACTTTGTTCGTGATTGATTTCCGGCATTTACATTGCCTGCTTATCATTCATTATCTTTTATCATAAAATATACCTCACGTATGAAAAAAATGTTTATTGCTGTCTCTATTTTCATGGCATCGGCTTGTTTGGATAATGCACATGCGCAAATCAGCCTGTCCGTTAATATTGGCGCCCAGCCTTCATGGGGTCCTGCTGGTTACAACCATGCAGAATATTATTACATTCCCGACATTCAGAGTTATTATTATGTTCCCGCACACCAGTTCATTTATATGAATGCTGGTCACTGGATGTTTTCCAATGAACTACCTCCGCGCTACCGGAATTTTGATCTTTATCACAGTCATAAAGAAGTTATTAATGAGTCACAGCCTTACCTTCATTTTGCAGATCACAGAAGGCAGTTTGATCATTTCAGGGGTCATTTTGATAACCAGGTATTTATCCGCGATAATCATGAAGATCGTTACAGGGATCATTGGCACGACCAGCACGAAGCAAATGAAGAATGGAGACACCGTGGCAGAGAAAATGGTCATGATGGAAGGCATTAAGAACCCGGATTACATACAATAGTTATTCGAACGAAAATTTATATGAGACCGTTTCAGCTGTAACATGCTGAGGCGGTTTTTTATTCAAAACAAGCCCGGCATTTGGAGAAACTGGCCATTGCCAAAAAGTATACAACAGCAGGGTCAACTGTGATAGGTTATCCCTATTTTTGGCACTCAATAAAAACGCTGTATGAGAAAAATATTTTTTACATCATGTCTCTTCATTGCTTCGTTAATAATAGTAACATTTTCTTTCGGACAAACACTGCAATTGCCAAACGGATTTACTTCCAGCATTGTTGCTGAAGGAATTGGCGCTGCAAGACATATTGCTGTTACAAAA
>JBDUAY010000284.1:0-7578 GCA_040004415.1 Bacteroidota bacterium
ATGGTGGAGCGCTATCTCCGTCATTTCACAACAGCAATCATTCGTCCAAAGAAGTGTATGCGTATACGCAAAAAAAAATGATTGCTCAGAAAGCAGTTTCTCTTATTAAGGATGGCATGTTCATTTTAACCAGCGGTGGCACAACCCTTATCGAGTTGGCAAGATCTCTGCCTCCGGACCTGCATGCTACTTTTATTTCCGGAAGCATTCCGGCTCTTTTTGAATACATCAGCCATCCAAATATAGAAGTAATCGTAATCGGAAATAAAATTTCAAAAAGTTCAAAGATCACCGTTGGCTCTGAGGCAATTTTAATGATCAATGACCTGAAAGTTGATATATGTTTTTTGGGAATCAATGCCCTCAATCTTTCTACCGGTGTATCTGACAACGATTGGGAAGTAGCCCAAATAAAGAAGGCGATGGTTGAATCAGCGAGCAAAGTTGTGTGCCTTACTATTTCTGAGAAAATTAATTCTCAACAACCCATCCAGGTTTGTGATCTCAAAAAGATAGATACACTCATCACTGAATTATCGCCGGACGATCCACTTTTATCTCCATATGTAGACGCCGGAATAAGCGTGATTTGACAAAAAATAAAATGAAAATTTATATAAACCAAAAGATATTTTCTTTCAAACTCCAACCCAAAATTACGGGTTCTGAAGCCAAATGATCTTTGCATTCTATTATTAAAATACGTATTAAAATTCTAATTTAAAATTTGCTATGAGAAAATTTATGTTCGCCTTTATGGCGTTGTTATTCTTGCAATTAAGCCAACACGCTTTTGCTCAACAACGGGCTATTTCAGGGACCGTGTTATCTGAAGACGATGCGCCTGTTATTGGTGCTACCGTACTCATTAAGGGGACTACTTCCGGCACACAGACAGATGCATCCGGCCACTTTAATATCATGGCCCTGCCAGGAAATACTCTCGTGTTTAGTGCAGTCGGGTTTGCTGCCCAGGAAAAAAAAGTAGGAAACGCATCCAACATGGATGTAAAACTCCGGAGAGGCGACGACAAACTTGAAGAGGTGGTTGTAACTGCTCTCGGTATTAAAAAGGAAAAGAGGGCGCTCGGGTATTCAGTTTCTGACCTAAATGCGCAGGAATTGATGAAAAACAAAAACACGAATCTCGTTAATTCTTTAGCGGGTAAAGTTCCCGGAGTAAACATTACGCAAGCCAGCGGTTCGGCAGGTGCCGGGGCGTCGATTACTATTCGTGGTGGTAATTCAACATCAGATGGCAGGCAAAATCAGCCATTATTTGTTATCGATGGCATTATCTATGATAATTCTACTACAGTGACCGGTAACACTGGAACGGACGGACTGTCCCGCAGCAATACAAGTTACTCAAATCGAATCATGGATGTCAACCCTGAAGATATTGAAAGCTTGTCAGTGTTGAAAGGCGCAGCGGCGGCGGCATTATATGGCTCCCGTGCGGCTGACGGCGTGGTTATTATTACCACAAAGAAAGGTGCAGAAGGTAATACAAAGGTTAATGTCACCAGTAAAATAAGCAGCTCGTGGGCGAATAAATTACCCCAGGTTCAAACTGAATTTGGAAACGGTTCTTATGCCAGCAATAACGTTTTCAACGATATTTCCTACAATTCATGGGGAAAGAAACTTACACCGTCGGATACGTTATATGATAATATTGGTAAGTTCTTTCAAAACGGAATTGTGTATGACAATAATGTAAACGTTTCCGGAGGATCAAAAAACGGCTCGTTTTATTTGTCTGGATCAAACTTTAACCAGACAGGAATCGTTCCTAACACAAATTACGATAAGACTACTTTTCGTTTTAACGGCGAACAGAAATACGGTGGTTTGACATTGAATGCAAATGTTGCTTATTCAGTTGCCAATACCAATAAGACTTTAACTACTGCTGGTTTGTACGGTGGCGGTGGCAACGGCACAATGGGGGCAATTTATAGCTGGCCTCAAACATTCAATATGAAAAATTATATAAATACCGGCGGGACACAGTATCGAAAATTTGCAGGAACGGTCGATTTGGAAAACGATATAGACAATCCTTACTGGATTACCAATCAGGATAAATTAACATCACAAACCAAGCGCATCACCGGAGGCATTAACGGCAATTATAAAATAGCCAGTTGGTGGGATATTACAGGACGCTTGGGTTATGACCAGTACACGACTAATGATTATACTCATATCGCCGCGGGATCTGCAGTGTCTCCAATGTATCAGAAAGGACGTTTGAGCACAGATAATTTAAACTATACCTATGTCTCCACAACAATGATGAGTAATTTTCATAAGAGATTTGGAGATTTTGCGACGCACCTGATGTTGGGAACCACTGCAGAAAATACAGAAGGAGTAAAATTAAACCAGTGGGGTTACACCTTTATTACTGCCGGCACTACCAGCTTCAGCAATATTGCGCCGGAAAATCAATTTTTCAAGGATGCAACTTCAAGAAAGCGATTGGTGGGAGGATATGGAGAAGTTGGCGCATCTTATAAAGACATTGCTTATGTCACTGTAACAGGGCGTAATGATTGGTCGTCCACATTGCCTGTCGCGAACAGATCCTATTTTTATCCATCAGTCAGCGGGTCATTCGTTTTTACGGAATTGTTACCTAAAAACAATATACTTTCTTTTGGTAAAATTCGCGCAAGTTGGGCACAGGTTGGTAAAGACGCAAATGCCTATGCCACGCTTACTTATGTGAATAGTCCAATCACCATCGGCTCTTTCACCGGAATTGGTAATCAGTACACAAACGGCAATCCTTATTTGAAACCTGAAATTCAAAATTCATGGGAAATTGGAGGAGAATTTAGATTCCTGAATGGTCGCATTGGTTTGGATTACACATACTATCACAGCCAAACGCAGAATCAAATTGCTCAGCCGCGTTTATCAAATGCGAGTGGTTATATTTTGACATCTATCAACTCAGGATCGGTAATTAATAAGGGCATGGAAATAGCCCTTACAGCTAAGCCAATTGCAAAAAGAGATTTCAGCTGGAACACAATGCTGAATTTCTCTTATAACGAAGGCAGATTAGGAACCTTCCTTCCGGGCGTAGCTTATTTTTATCCGACCGATGCTCAATTTGGAACTATCAAAGCAGCATCGATTCCTAACGGCGGATATTTTCTCGGGATGACCGGTACCCGCTATTTACATGAAGCAGATGCAAAAGGGAATGAAATTTCAAAAGGACGCTACCAGGTAGATCCTACCACAGGATTGTATAAGTTTAACACCAATAATCCGATTGTAGGTAACCGCGAACCAGATTTCATCGGTGGTTTTAATAATACTTTTCGATACAAAAATCTGATGCTATCATTTCTTCTTGACATTCGGAAGGGAGGAGATGTGTATAACGGAACTGAATACGCATTGGTCGTAAACGGATTAAGTAAACTAACCACGTTGAATGATCGCCAATCGGTGACTGTAAGTGGCGTCAACAGCGCGACAGGAGCTGATTTTACCCAAACCTATAATGCCAATGAGTCCTATACCATCAATGGAGTAACACGAGCCGGCACGTATTTGATTCAACAGTATTGGGCAAACTATGCAGCTAATTCTCTGAATTTCATCACTTCGGTAAATTGGGTCAAGCTACGCTCCTTATCATTAACCTATGACTTTACAAGCATGTTGAAGAATCAAAAAGTCATTAAAGGGATCTCAGCAACGGTAGTCGGTACCAATTTATTCACTTTGACAAATTACAAAGGAATGGATCCTGAAGTAAGCGCAGCCGGAGGAACGGGAGGTTCGGGTTCTACAGGCATTGATTACTTAGGAGTGCCTGCAGTAACGAGTCTAACATTCGGGATTAATCTTACATTTTAACTAAGGAAAAAAATAAATCATGAAAAATTTCAAATATATCGTCATCGGTTGTTGCGTACTTATAATAGGCTCGACCTCATGTAAAAAATGGCTGGACGTTAATTCGGATCCGGATAATCCAAACAATACAAGCGTTCTGGTTCAAAACAGGTTACCCTGGATTCAACATTTTTACCAATACACCTCTGGAGTTGCGAATTTTCGTACTGCAGCTCAAGCCGGAGTTTTCTATAGCAATAGTGCCTCGGCTAATGCGCTTAGCACAACATGGATAGCAACGACCGGAAATACAACCCCGTATCAGACATGGTTCGTGGAAGTCGCTTCTAACCTGAATGATTTGTACAGTTCCGCCCAAAAGAAAGGCGCGTATCACTATATGGCGGCCGCGGATGTATTCTCTGCTTTGGGTTTTATGCAAATGCTGGATATTTATGGTGAAATGCCTTATACACAAACAACGGCAATATCCGGAGTACCGTTGCCAAGCCCTGCGTATGATAATGGCAAAACTATCTTTTACGGATGTATGGCAAAATTGGATGAAGCAATTAGTTTGTTCAGTAAAGCGCAGGATGCAACGGCTCCCGGACTGACTTCCGGCGACATGTGGAATAACGGCGATGTAAGCAAATGGATAAAATTTTGTTATGGGTTAAAAGCACGCTACATGCTCAAGCTGTCAAAGAAATCAGATTTATTTAATGCGGATTCCGTTTTATATTTTTTGTCTAAAGGTCCGCAATCAAATGCAGACAATGTTGTTGGCACAAGCCAGAATAACAGCACTGTAACCGATTATTTATTAGGCGATCCTGTTTCAACAAATGGAAACTGGAATTATGCGGGTTATGGTAGCAATCAACGTATTTCTCAGTACTATTATAATTTGTTGACGAACATGCGTAACTCCGGGATAACAGATCCACGAATGAGTAAAATTGTACCTGCTTCCATGACTAATATTCAACTTGATGGTAGCGGAAAAGTGATATCTTATTCATGGAATCGTTCAAAAGGTGTGGATTCTTACGGTCCCTCAACCCGGTTGAAGAAAGGCGGCCCTACTTCTATTATAACGCCAAGTTATGCTGCTTCAGACGTAAAATTGGCCTACACGATTTCTAATGCATCTGATCTTGCAGATTTTATTGCTGCCCAGCAGCAGGCAGGACGCCCATATACGTTAGATGGAAATAAGATAACCGTCACCTACAAGGCGGGGTCGATATATATCAACAGTACTAACTACCTATATGCTGGAGATACTGCTTATGTAAATATGCGCACTTTTTCTCTTGCCACGGGTGGTTTAAGTACAACGGATGTTAACTGGTATGCGTCGGTAGCCGGACAAACGGCGGGTGCGGTTGCTTCTACAGGTTCTTTCCAGATTCGCCCGGTTTCCGATCAGGAGATTTTGACTTACCATGAAATGTGTTTCATTAAAGCTGAAGCTTATATGAGAAAAGGGGACAACGCAAATGCTTATGCAGCATATATGGCAGGTATTGCGGCCCATCTGAATATGATGCAGGCTAAGCTGACCCAATGGAAAGCTGCTGGTTACACTACCAATAATCCGGACATGGCTCCAATGAATCAAAATGCGATCAGTGATTATCTTCTAAGCAACGCGGTTTGCCAGGGCGCAGGTGCGTTAACCATGTCCGACATCATGTTACAAAAATATGTAGCAATGGGTTGCAGTATTGAGAATTGGAACGACATGCGCCGGTTTAATTTTAGCGCTGGTAATGCAGGAAATTCCGGCGTCGTTTATCCTGGGTTTGACAGAGGTCCATTATTTGCAGGCACCTCTTTATATACAGGTGCCTCCAAAACAGATCCCAGGTATTGGCCACGTCGGTGGAAACTGCCAACAACCCTTGAATTAAATTACAATTCAACAAATGCCCTTGCAATAAATCCTCACGCCGGTGATCCAAATATTTGGAGTATGCCTGTTTGGTGGGACTGTGCAACAGATAATGAATACCAGGGATACCTCTCAAAATAGAACTGTAATAGTCGATTTAGGTCGATTATTAAACTGACAATAATAACCGAAATCTAATCTATCATAATAATAAAAAGGCTGCCTTAAAAAGGTGGCCTTTTTAATTTCCATTTTTTGGAGAAACAATTATGCCTGCCGGAAATTGGACACAATGCTTAAACAAAGTGCGAGCGCATTCAACCCGCTTTTCACCAAACGTTTCCTTATAAACTATTTCCAAAAAACAAATAAGCTAAAAAGATTGAAGTGACAATTCCAACAAGATCGGCGAGCAGCATAGCGCCTATTGAATAGCGGGTATTTTTTACGGACACCGCACCAAAGTAGACAGCAATTACATAAAACGTGGTATCTGAAGTGCCCTGCAATACTGAAGACAATCTCCCTGCGAATGAATCGGATCCATAGGTAGTCATTGTGTCGATCATCATGCCGCGCGCGGCGCTTCCGCTTAAAGGTTTTATTAACGCAGTTGGCAATCCATCTACAAAACGCGTGTCCGTTCCTAATAAGGCAAAGAGACTTCTCATCCCACTGATCACCACATCAAAAGTGCCGCTGGTGCGCAACAGGCTGATGGCTACCAACATTCCAACGAGATAAGGGATGATGCGCACGGCCACTTCAAAACCGCCTTTTGCTCCTTCTACAAATGCATCGAAAATATCTATCTTTTTATACAATGCTCCAAGAACGATCACAAAGAACAACATCAAGATTAGCCCATTGCTAAGAATACCTGAAAACGTCTGAACCCCCGTAAAATTTAATGATTTCAAATAAATTACCATTAGAGAAATCACAGCCGAAAGGCCCAGCACCCATAACAATATCACCGGCTGAAAAACATTTATCTTTTGTTTGAAAGACACAATCATCATTGCGGCAATTGTTGCGACGAAGGTTGCAATCATGCAGGGAATAAAAATATCCGTCGGATTAGCAGCATGCAACGAAGCCCTGATTGCAATAATGCTTACTGGGATTAAAGTAAGTCCCGATGCATGCAAACACAAAAACATGATCTGTGAATTAGACGCCGTTTCTTTATGCGGATTCAGTTCCTGAAGACTCTCCATTGCTTTAATTCCGAACGGTGTTGCCGCATTATCGAGGCCTAATAAATTTGCTGAAAAATTCATTACCATGTGGCCCATCGCCGGATGATTTTTGGGTAGCTCAGGAAATAATTTAGAGAAGAACGGACCAATTATTTTTGACAAAAGCCTGATACCTCCTGCCCTCTCCGCAATGCTCATAAAGCCCATAAATAAGGCCATGATGCCAATGAGATTAATGGCAATATCTACTGACGTTTTTGCTGTTGCGATAATTCCATCTGCATGCAATTCTTTATAAGAAATATAAGCACCGTCAGCATTGTGGCTGTATTTAGTGATGCCATCAGTATAGTTTTTCCCACTTTGTAATGTTTGCAAAATAACTGCAGACATCGCCGCGGTATCTGCTATTTTAGTTTGCGAAGTATCGCCTGATTTCCCAACCACCATCCGGCTATATATATCAGTATTGCCTTTTATAAAAACACATTGAAAAGTTGCTGCAAGGATCGCTACGATGATAAAAGCCGCCCATATTCTGCTTAGCGCCATATATGTAAATGAATGTATGAGAATTGTAAAAAACTAAGATAAGGCTTTTCACAATAGACC
>JBDUAY010000285.1:0-7517 GCA_040004415.1 Bacteroidota bacterium
TTGCGCCAGCCAATCAAACAAAACCCAATGGTTTGGCACAATTGAAGGGCTGGTAAGAACAGCCATGATTCCCAATAAAACCTGGAGTAAAATCAGGATAGCGGGTATCCATTTAGTTTTTCGAAAAGCAGATGTAAGGGCGGTTGTTTTATTTGCTTTTATGGTCCAAATAAGCATAAGTAGTAATAAAATATAGGCTAGTCCCCGGTGGATAAAGTGAATGGTGGTTTTATCTTCCACCATATTAGCCAGAGGTGAAAATAAATGGCCTGGAAACCAACTGCCATTAATTGTTGGCCAGGTTGGTGCGGCAGCGGCGGCTTTATGCCCCGCCATTAAAGCGCCGTAAATAAGTTGAAAGAATAAAATAAACAGAATGACCCAGGTGTATTTGCGCAATGAAGTGTTAATTGTCACCTGGTCTTTCGGTACGGACAATTGCAGCGCAAACCACCACGCATAACAGATAAGTACAACCGCAGAAATAAAATGCAGGGCAAGCTTCAGTGGTTTAACATATACCATAGCGTCTGTTAAGCCGCTTTTTACCATTATCCAGCCAATGGCGCCTTGCAACGCACCCAGTAAAAACAATATCAGTAGCGGCTTGATGATAGCAGGTTTTAAGTATTTTTTCACCAGCAGGTACACAAAACCAACAATAAATACTACACTTATCAGTCTCGCCCATTCCCGGTGAAACCATTCCCAGAAATAAATGAATTTATAATTGTGTATGGTGAAGTCTGAATTCAGCAGTTGATATTGCGGTGTTTGCTGATATTTTGTAAATGCGGTCAGCCATTGCTGTTCATTTAATGGTGGCAAAAAGCCTTCAACCACTTTCCATTCTGTAATAGAAAGGCCCGAACCGGTTAGTCGGGTGATACCGCCAAGTATTACCTGTATTACCAGCATGGCCACGCCAATGTATATCCAGCGGGCAACCGCTTTTTGTCCTTTGGGAAAAGAATTTGTCATAGCAGGCGCAAAGGTAAGTTGTAAGCGCTGTGATTTTTATGATTTAGGGGATGACTAGGATATTTTCGTGGAAAAATTATGGCTTGCCGGACACGGGTGTCAGCACAGCAATTTTTGTTCTGCTAAAAAGCCCGCAGCGCACGGATGATGGCGCAAATCTTCTTTACAGACTCATGTCATCCAGCTTCACTTTGCCTTTGAAGGTCCAGAATACAAAAATGGTGTACATTAAAACCAATGGCGTACCAATCAATGCAATGCAAAGAAGGATGCCCATTGTTTTGTGGGAAGCCGCCGCATTTTGAATGGTAATACTGTTGGCTGGAAACTGTGGAGAATAAACAAGGTACGGGAACACTTCTACTGCCACTAATATTAACAACGCCGCAATGGTGATAGAAGAGCTTGCAAATGCCGCCCGGAAATTTCTTTTTTTAAGACAGCGCGGAATGTTAGCAATGGCCAGCGTCATAATTAACGGTAAAATAAATAAGACAGGATGACCTTTTATTTCATCGCTTAAATGCGGAATGTATAAAAGTGTATAAAACGTAGATAAGGCAAAACTGATCACAAAAAATATAACAAAATTTTTTGCCAGGATGGTAAGCTTTGTGTGCAGCCGGCTCTCCGTTTTCATACCCAGGTAAATTGCGCCATGCAGCATAAACAAAGCCAGTGTGGTAATAGAAATTAAAATAGCAAAAGGGTTGAAAAAATACAACCAGTTGCCACTGAATTCGTGCTGTGCATTTAGCGGCATGCCGAGTGCAATGTTGCCGAGCATTAATCCAAGGCTCAATGCAATAACAATACTTGACAGGCAATATGAAATATCCCAGGCGGTGCGCCACCATAACATCGGTTCTTTGCTCCTGAATTCGATGGAAATGGCGCGAAATATAATGCCCATTAAAAATACCATGAAGGGAACATAGAAAGCGGAAAAGATTGCGGCATATGCCACCGGAAAACCTGCAAACAAAGCACCTCCACCAATCACCAGCCATACTTCGTTGCCATCAAACATGGGGCCGATGGCATTGATGGCGATACGGCGGCTCTGTTCCTTTTTTAAAAATAAATGCAATGCGCCGGCGCCTAAATCGAACCCGTCTAAGATAGCATAGCCACTGATAACGGCTCCAAAAACCAGGAACCACCATACATTATAATCTATACCTAAGAATGTTTCCATCTTTAAATTTTCGTTTAACCACAGGGGTTAGAAGGGGTTTTTCACAGAGATACATGCGTAATACTTCTTTAACTCTGTGAACACCTCCTGTTCCTCTGTGGTAAAAAAGTTGTCAATGAGAAATTATCGGGTTGTTGCGTTTTGTATTTGCTTCCAGTTCATCGTCATCGTCTGCAGTTGTTTCTGGTCCGTGTTGAATTTTTCTGTTCAGGAGAAATAAAAATAATACCAGCAGCAATGCATATACCAGCGCAAATAAAATCAAAGAAAAAACAACCTGGTTGGCGGTAACTGTTCGTGATAATGCATCGCTGGTTTTTAATAAGCCATACACAACCCATGGCTGCCTGCCTATTTCCGCTGTAAACCACCCGCATTCATTTCCTATTTGCGGTAACAAGACTGACCATACAAAAATATACATCAGCCATTTCTTATTAAATAGCGTTCCTTTTTTCCAGTACCAGCAAGCCAATAATGTTAATGCGATCATACCAATACCAACTGCGATCATAATATGGTAGAACTGGAACACGGCATTTACCTGCGGCGGTTGCTCGTCTTTTTTAAAACTGTTGAGCCCCCTGACTGGTGTATTGAAATCTCCTGATATAAGAAAGCTTAATCCACCAGGTATTTTTAATCCGTACGTTTCCTGTTTTTGTTTATTCACCCAGCCAAATAAATACATCGGCGCTTTGGCAGAAGAATCATAATGGCCTTCCATAGCGGCCAATTTTGCGGGCTGATTTTTAGAGACACCATCTGCACTTTTCGATCCAACAAATAATTGTGAAAGCGAAAAGATAGTAGCAACTACCAATGCAATTTTAAACGCCGGTTTCGCAATGGCAAGGTGTTTATTTTTTATAATGTACCACGCGTTAATACTAAGCACTAAAAATGCACCTGCTAAAAATGCGCCAATCCATACGTGCAGCATACGGTCTGTGCTGGAAGGATTGAATACCATCGCCCAGAAATCAGTAATCTCTGCGCGGGCGTTCATGCCCTGTCCTACTATATGAAATCCGGCAGGAGTTTGTTGCCAGGAGTTGGCTACCACAATCCATACCGCAGAAAACATTGAACCAAAAAAAACCATGATGGTGGAAAAGAAATGGACGCGCGAACTAACCCTGCTCCAGCCAAATAATAAAATACCTAGAAAGCCAGATTCCAGTGCAAAAGCAAAGATGCCTTCTGCTGCAAGCGCGCTGCCAAAAATATCGCCCACGTATTTGGAATAGGTAGCCCAGTTGGTGCCAAATTCAAACTCCATAATAATGCCGGTGGCTACACCAATACCAAATATCAGGGCAAAAATGCGGATCCAAAAACGGGTCATTTGCTCATAGAGCTTGTTACCTGTTTTTAAATACATGCCTTCCATAATAACCAGCACCAGGCCAAGGCCGATACTTAGCGGGGGATAGATATAATGAAAAGCAATAGTAAAGGCAAATTGTATGCGGGCTAACACTTCAACATCCATAAGCATGATGTTTGCGCAAAGTTAAGGTGTGGCGCAGAGCTAACAGAAAAAAAGCTGTTAGCTTTTAGCGATTAGGTGTTAGTTCAAAAAATCATTCTGTTTATAATGAAGGAAATAATCGCTGCATCTTTACTAACTATCAGTCTTTTTAAAGCTCACAGCTCATAGCTTTCTCAATCCCCCGCTTTAATATAACTCCAGCCGTCTTCTTGTTTCGCTACTACTTCCATAACGCCATTGGGTACAATATTGGCAACACCTACCAGCTGACCGGGTTCTATATTATTTTTATGCATAGAATTATGACAAGCAGCAAAACCGACATTCTGTTTGCTTTTTAAATCTTCCATCATGGACCCTAAAACGGTTTTATCTTTCACCAGCATAAAAATAGCCGGGCCATGACATACCAATTCAATCTTAGTACCCGGAGCATCTCTTAAAGCATTATTGATTTGCCGCAGCACCGTTCTTTGCACAGCCGTATCTGCACTTGTAATTTCAAAAACAACTTTATGCTGTTTAGTTTGTGCGCTTACAGAAACAAAACTTGCCACCGCTAATAATAGTACAATAATTTTTTTCATGCTATATTTTTGATTGATTAAAACCTTCCGCAAAACTATTGCAAAAATGGGAGGATTGATGCTGCGGGTTTTAATTCATAAAGGATTGTTTTGACTGCTCATTTTTTTTGTAATAGATGGCATGGTCCTTTGCTTTTTTTATCGGCTCAAATGGCCCGTACTTGTGCTGTTGTTCTGAAAATCCATCCGTAAACGGGCCAAAAGGGTAATCGAAAGATTTTTTTGAAATATCTGGCCAGTCCTGCGTAAACTTTTTTGCGGGTCTTGGTTGAGTGTTGATAAAAGCCGCAACATCCCAGGCCTCTTCATCGCTTAATTTTGGATTTTCATGTGTGGCTATCCCAAACGGCATATTATCTTTTGCATACGAAGCCAACCTTGAAATACGATACAAACCTGCACCTGTATTATAACTGTGCGGTCCCCATAAAGGAGGGTAATTATATTCAAGGCCGTCGAATGTCAGCTGCCCTTCACCGTTAGGGCCATGGCAGCGGCTGCATTGTGCCGTATATACGATGTGTCCTTTTGCCGGCTCTGCAGGCCTGTTTATGAATGATAAATCCTGCAATCCTGACCCTTCAGGCTTTGTTCCTTTTGGCACGCCATTACCCAACCATTCCAGGTACGCTACCATCGCCCGCATTTCTTTGCTGCGGCTGTCAATTGTTTTTCCATTGAGACTTCGTTGCAAGCAATCATTCACCCTGAATTCAATGGATTCTTTTATACCACTTCTGGGCCTGAACACAGGATATATGGATGCGACTGCAGAAAGACAATTTCCATATGGTTTTGCGCCTGCCTCCGTGTGACAGTTTTGGCAATTCATTCCGTTTGTTATAGCAGCAATGCTTCCTCTGGGTCCAAAATATTTAGCGGTATGTGCTAATAAGTCTCTTCCATAACGAATCATTTGAGATGACGCATCATTTCCCCATGTTGCTGTATCTGGCGGCTGCCACGATGTAATTGTGTTAATAGCAACTGGCGTCGCCAACGGATTATTTTGTACCACGGGTGAATCAGGCAATTCATTTACCACAGCAAATATTACTGCAATGAAAATTAAAATGGGAAACCAAATGGAGCGGAAAAATTTCATACACAAATAAATACGAATTGAAACGAACAGATCGCTAATTGAAGGTTGCTAAAAAAGCAATAACGGTAATAAGATAAGAAGAAAACACTGACAAAATTGCTAATGCGGTAGTTTGTTTCTCATCAATCCGTATACCCAGGTACCTGCAATAGCGCTCAGCAGCGTTACTGAAATTACTGCAGCTCCCGTACCAATCTGTGCAAACAACGGGCCGGGGCAAGCGCCGGTTAGTGCCCAGCCAAAGCCAAATAATAGCCCTCCGTAAATTTGTCCTTTATTAAATTTTTTGGGTAATAATATGATGGGCTCCCCATAGATGGTACGGATGTTGAATTTTTTTATCAGCCACACGGATATCATACCGGTAGCAACTGCCGAGCCCATTACACCATACATGTGAAAACTCTGCAGGCGAAACATTTCCTGGATCCTAAACCATGAAATAACTTCTGATTTGACCAATAAAATACCAAACAATGTGCCGGCAACAGCATACTTGATATTGTACCACCATGGATGCGACAATTCAGATTCGTTTACGCAGGCAGTATCCAGCGAGCGAATTTCAAAATCGGTGTTTTCCTGCAGAAAGCGCAGATGTTCTTGCTGAACAATTTTTTTTACGGTCATTGATCCGGTTTTATAAATGCATAATAAATGGTAAAATAAGATTGGCCATAATAAAGCCGCCGGCCATAAAACAGCAGGTGGCTACCAGTGAGGGCCATTGCAAATTTGACAAGCCCATGATAGCATGCCCGGATGTGCAACCACCAGCATACCTCGTTCCGAAACCCACTAAGAAGCCGCCCGCAATCATTAATATACATCCACGCACAGTTAATAGAGAATGCCAGTTAAAAAGATCTGGTGGAACAAGTCCGTTGTAATTGTTTACGCCATACTGATGCAGTTCTGCAACCAGGTTAGTATTTACCAGTACGGGCTGATGATTGCTGAACAATGAAACGCAAATGGCGCCGCCGGCAACAATGCCTGCAACAAAAAACAGGTTCCATATTTCTTTTTTCCAATCATATTTAAAAAAAGAAATGTTCGCAGGAAGGCATGCCGCACATATATGGCGCAACGATGAGGAAATGCCAAATGTTTTATTGCCGGAGATCAGCAGGATCGGAACCATTAATCCAATTAAAGGGCCTGCTATATACCATGGCCACGGTTGTTTTATCCATTCAATCAAATGCATATTTTTTTATTATCCGCAAAGGTTGAAAATTAAACGCAATAAAATGCACATCCTGCGCGCAATAAAGGGGATAAAAAAATAAAAAATAAGATCAGCCTGCATTACTTTTGAACAAAGAATACTGCGTGTTAAAAATTTCTTACCAGGATGTTTTACAGGAAGCGGGTTGCGATGAAGCAGGGCGGGGATGCTATGCTGGTCCTGTATTTGCCGCCGCCGTTATTTTGCCACGCGATTTTTTTCATCCATTGCTAAATGATTCCAAACAACTTTCTGCAGTAGAACGACATGAACTGCGCCCGGTGATTGAAGAAAAGGCAATTGATTATGCAGTTGCTATTGTGCACGAAGAAGAAATAGATGTGCTTAATATTTTGTGGGCGTCTGTTAAGGCGATGCATTTGGCTGTTGGAAAACTAAAAAAAGCAAAACCGCAATTATTGCTGATTGATGGCAACAGGTTTAAAAAGTATCGAAGAATTCCGCACCAGTGTATTGTTAAAGGCGATGAACTATATGCGTCTATTGCAGCTGCCAGTATTTTGGCAAAAACTTACCGCGATGATCATATGATACGGCTGCACGAATTTTTTCCGCATTATCAATGGAACAACAATAAAGGATACGGAACTGCTGTTCACCGCAAGGCCATTGCAGATCATGGAACCTGTATCCACCACCGCAAAAGTTTTAATATTTTTCCTGGGCCAGGGGCTGCGCAACCCAGCTTGGTATAAAAATAGGCGGGTGGCGTGTTATTCATTTATTCATTGGCTCCACCAACGCTATTGACAGTAAACCCTTCAATCTCTGATCCGCATCGTCGCGCTCACCGCCATAATAGTGCGAAAGTAAAATGACTATCACTCAAGTTCATATTCCTTTTTCAGAAATTGTTTGTATCGTCTTACAAGTTTTCCAGGAACAAATAATTTATTTAG
>JBDUAY010000286.1:0-7503 GCA_040004415.1 Bacteroidota bacterium
AAAAGACAATCATCCGGTATTGCCAGTTTTTATTTTCGATAAAAACATTCTGGATCAGCTTGAAAAAAAAGCAGACCGGCGCGTTGAATTTATTCATGGAGCGCTAATGGAAATGCAGGAACAGCTGGTCGCAATGAACAGCAGCCTGGAAGTTTACTATGGAACTCCCGTCGATGTATATACGCAGTTATTGAAGAAATATAAAATACAAAAAGTATTTATCAATACTGATTATGAGCCTTACGCTTTTGAGCGTGATAATAATATTGAAAAACTATTGCAATCGCATGATGTCTCATTGCATAGCTATAAGGACCAGGTTATGTTTGAGAAAGAAGAAATAGTAAAAGATGATGGAAAGCCGTACACCGTTTTCACCCCCTACAGCAAAAGATGGAAAGCGCTACTAAATGATTTTTACCTTAAAAGCTATCCTTCAAAAAAATATTTTTCTAACCTCTTTAAACAAAAGCCAACAAAGATTCCTTCATTAAAAAGCATGGGATTTACAGCGGTTGACAAGCCATTTCCCACTCAACAATTAAATAATGAGTTAATAAAGAAATATTCAGCACAGAGAGATTATCCTGCCGTTCACGGAACATCTAAACTCGGCGTTCACTTGCGTTTTGGCACCATCAGCATACGAAAGCTCGCAACAAAAGCAAAGGAACTTAATGGTACTTTTTTGAATGAGCTTATTTGGCGGGATTTTTATCATGCTGTATTATTTCACTTTCCTGCAGTTGGAAAAGGCAAAGCATTTAAAGCAGAATATGATTTAATAAAATGGAGGAATAATGAAAAGGAATTTGAACAATGGTGTAATGGCATGACAGGCTATCCAATTGTTGACGCCGGTATGCGTGAATTGAATGAAACAGGATTTATGCATAACCGCGTACGCATGATCACCGCGTCTTTTCTTTCCAAACATTTGCTTATCGACTGGCGTTGGGGCGAAGCTTATTTTGCAGAAAAATTATTGGATTATGATCTTGCAGCCAATAACGGCGGATGGCAATGGGCCGCTGGCAGTGGTTGTGATGCTGCTCCGTATTTTCGAATTTTCAGTCCCACCCGGCAAACAGAGAATTTTGATAAACAATTAAAGTACATAAGAAAATGGGTACCCGAACTCGATGAGCTTAGTTATCCATTGCCAATAGTGAATCATGATTTTGCACGCAAGCGTTGCCTGGAAGCATATTCAACAGCGCTGAAAAAGTAATTCAGGACAGGCTCATTCAATAATCATTTATCTTCTGTGCTGGTAGAAAAAGATTTAAGGAACAGGAAAATAACTACTTCTTTGCCTTGCCCGACTTCGTCTTTCAGGCGGGCGTGAAATTCTTTTCCAGATTATTCAATAAAGAGCGCACCATTTGCAACTTCGGAGCCTGGGTTGATTTGAGTAAAGACGGACAGTAATTTTTTAACTGCTTTTTTCCCATTATCTCCCAAATCAATGCTATAATTGTTTACATACAAATCAATGTGCTGCCGCATTACATGATCTTCCATTTCCTGCGAATGCTGTTTTACATAATCCGTTAGTGTTGGATAATTATTGAAAGCATATTCAACACTCTGCCGGATAAGTAAATCAATCCTTTTTTGAATCGGATAATCAATGCTTCTTTTTATAACAATACCTCCCAGCGGAATGGGATTTTGTGTTTGCTGTTCCCAGTATTCACCCAGATCGATTACTTTTTTTAGACCCTTTAGCATGTACGTAAACCGGTTTTCATGAATGATAACACCCAGATCAACTTTACCATGAATAACTGCATCTTCAATGCCGGAAAAGATCATAAACTTCTTCTTCTTTGCCTGCGGATACGCAAGCGAAAACAACAAATGCGCCGTCGTGTTTTCTCCCGGTATGGCGATTGTCTTTTCGTTTATATTTCCCTGGTCTGTTGTTTCATGTTTTGTAATTAATAAAGGTCCAACGCCTTTGCCCAGTGCGCCTCCGGCATTCAACACTATATATTCTTTTACTACCAATGGCAACACACCATAACTTATCTTGCTCAAATCAAGTATGCCGTCCATCGCCCATTTGTTCAGTGTCTGTACGTCTTCTAATACCACCTCAAAAGAAAGATCGCCAGTATCAATTTTTTTATTGACCAACGCATCAAAAATAAACGTGTCGTTCGGGCAGGGAGAAAAACCAAGTGTCAGTTTCATAAATTTTCTACCAATTGTATCAGTTCAGTATTTAGGTTAATAATGGATTCTTTCATATTCCATTTTTTTTTATTTCTTTCTCCTATATAATTAGACATGCTCCTCATTTGCAAAAAGGGGACATTTTCCATTAAGCAGGTATAATGCAATGCAGCGCCCTCCATGGATTCAGTGACTGCATTAAAGCTTTCTTCATAAAAGGCAATTTTTTGTTTGCTGGTGGTGATCTCGTTCACAGATATTCCTTTTACCCGTTTAAGTTTTGTCTTCTTTAACCAATCGCTATACGGGTTTACAAGCCATGTTTTGGTGTAGGGAAACTGATCTGCCGGTACCAACTTTAAATCGAACAATGTTTTTAGTTGCTTCAGTTCGATAACACTTTGGTCTGCGATAGCGTCTTTAGCAACTACAACAACTGAACCGAGGGAAAGTTTTTTATTGAAACAACCTGCTACGCCGGCCTGTATCACCAAATCATATTTTTTTAAACGCAATTGTTTGGTAAGATGGTACGTTGTGGCAGTTAATCCTATTCCGGTTACCAATACATCGGGCAAATTGATTTTTTTACCGGATGCTTGTTTTATATAACTAAGAAAAGGTTCTATTTCTTTGGTAGTAGCCGCTATCAGCAAATAATTCATAAAAGACGAGAATTTATAAAACGCAAATGTCGTGTATTGTGTTGAACCACGGTGGCAGGCAGAACCCAGGGGAACACCAGAGATAATACATGAAAGAAAGCTAATAGAAGGCAATTGCAAATTTCTTTTGATGAATGTTTGCTGGTGTGCCTGGAATAACCAGTTGGGTTGCTGGCAAAAACTGTGAAGCTTTGTGTTTCTGTTTCACCGCGGTTCAGGCTCAAATTGTTAACTTTGCCGAAATTTTTACAAGAGATGGTGTACCTCACAAGAGTGGAACATTTTAACGCGGCGCATAAGTTATTCAACCCCGCCTGGAGTGTAGAACAAAATGAAATTGTTTTTGGCAAATGCGCCAATGAAAACTGGCACGGACATAACTATGAATTATCCGTTACGATAAAAGGGGAGCCGGATATTAATACGGGTTTTTTATTTGATGTAAAAAAGCTGAGCGATATAATAAAAGAGCACGTACTTGAAATACTCGATCATAAAAATCTGAACATGGACGTTCCTTTTTTGCAAAACAAAATGTGTTCTACTGAAAACCTGGCCATTGGTATCTGGCATCAACTAACACCACATTTGCCTGCTGAAGTTAAACTGCAATGCATTAAATTATATGAAACGCCGAGGATTTATGTTGAATATTTCGGAGATTAATAAATAGCTGTTTGCTGATGCTCAACTTGCTTATATGAAGAAAATTATTGCATCTGCGTTTGTCATCTTTATTTTTAATTGTGTTAGTGCCCAATTAAGTAAACCCATTACACGTGCAAATATTTTATTTGATAACGGCTGGCGTTTTCATCGGGGTGATGTACAGAATGGCGAACAGGAAAATACAGATGATGCCGGATGGCGGTTGTTACAACTTCCGCATGATTGGAGCATTGAAGATCTGCCTGGTACCAACTCACCTTTCAATCCGGATGCGTTGAATGGTGTAAGCGTTGGTTTCACCACTGGTGGAACAGGATGGTATCGAAAAACATTTGACATATCGCCGCAGAAAAAAAATAAAAAAATCTTTATTGAGTTTGAAGGCGTTTACATGAACGCAGATGTATGGTTGAATGGTCAGCACCTGGGCAACCATCCGTATGGCTATACTTCTTTCTGGTATGATATTACCGATAAAATAAAGTTTGATTCAAAAAATATTATCGCAGTACGTGTGCGCAATGAAGGTGCTACCAGCAGGTGGTATTCCGGGTCTGGCATTACCCGTCATGTGTGGTTAACAGAAACACAACCTGTTCATATTGACGTTGAACATGGGGGCACGTATATTACAACGCCGGTTGTAACAACTGCATCGGCAAAAATAGATATCACTACGAAAGTACTTAACGAGGCAACTGCAAACGCGATCATTACTTTACATACGAGCATACTAAATAAAAAAGGTGTTAAGGTAGCTGCTTCAGCATTAACACAAAACATACAGGCAGGAAAATCTATTGTTTTTGTACAGAAAATACAAATTGAAGATCCTGTACGATGGTCAGTTGAATCTCCTGGTTTATATACATCTGTAACAGAACTATATAACGGTAAAATATTAATGGATAGAAAGGAAACGGTATTCGGTATTCGTTCCGTTTCATTTGATGCAAGAAGTGGGTTTCTTTTAAATGAAAAAGCGGTGAAATTAAAAGGAGCCTGTTTTCATATTGATAACGGTCCGCTCGGCGGCATTTCATTAGACCGGGCGGAAGAACGCCGGGTTGCTTTATTAAAAGCAAGTGGCTTCAATGCTATCCGTTGCTCACACAATCCGCCACCACCTGCATTTCTAAGGGCATGCGACCGTTTGGGTATGCTGGTAATTGATGAGGCATTTGATATGTGGGCCGATGGAAAAAACGACAACGATTATCACAAATATTTTAATGAATGGTGGAAAAAAGATATTGAAAGCATGATGCTGCGCGACAGAAATCACCCTTCAATTATTATGTGGAGTATTGGTAATGAAATACCGGGCATGGATAAACCGGAAGTAGCCCAAACAGCGAAAGAACTTGCTGCGTATGTTCGTGAACTGGATCCAACGAGGCCTGTTACTGCTGCTGTAAATGGTGTTAATGAAAACAAAGATCCTTTTTTTGCGGCACTTGATATTGCAGGGTATAATTATTCTAAAGACAATTATGTAAGCGATCACAAACGAAAACCTGAAAGAATAATTTTTTGTACGGAGTCTTATCCGCTGCAGGCATTTGATTACTGGATGGGCGTTGTTGATCATTCCTGGGTGATTGGCGATTTTGTATGGACAGGTTTTGACTACATCGGTGAAGCAAGCATTGGTTGGCTTGGCTATCCACAGGAAAAAACATTTTATCCCTGGAACCTGGCGTATTGTGGTGATATAGATATTTGCGGGGGAAAGCGGCCGCAATCATTTTATCGCGATGTACTCTGGATGAAAGATCAGTTATCCATTTTTGTGAAGCCACCACAGCCATCGTTTCCCATCAATCCAAAAAAAGAATCCTGGAGCATCTGGAATTGGGATGACGTAGTAGCCAACTGGAACTGGAAAGGAGATGAAGGGAAACCGCTGGAAGTAGATGTGTATTCTTCCTTCGAAGCAGTTGAATTGTTTTTAAATGATAAATCACTGGGCAAAAAAGAAACTAACCGAGCAACAAAATTTATGGCAGTATACCAGGTACCTTATCAAAAAGGCATATTAAAAGCAGTTGGATACAAAGGGTCGAAACAAATAAAAACTTCTATCCTGCAAACAACAGAAGAGCCGGTGCAAATACAATTAACAGCTGACAGGACTCAAGTAAAGGCAGCGAATGAAGACCTGAGTTATATAACCGTTGAATTGGTGGATAAGAATGGAAGGCGAAATCCTGTTGCAGAAAATTTAATCAATTTTACAATAGAAGGTCCGGGAAAGATCGCCGGTGTTGGTAATGCAAATCCTGTTAGCATTGAAAGCTACCAGGCCCCGCAAAGAAAAGCATGGCAGGGCAGGTGCATGGTAGTAATTGAGACAACCGGCAAACCGGGAAACATCAAACTTAAGGCTACAGCCGAAGGATTGCAGCCTGCTGCAGTTACGATTGTTTCCCACCGGTAAAATTTCATACATTTTTTAGCATCAATGAACATTTGCATAAGTCTGTTGTAATTGTTATTTGGCGGACATTTTAATTTGATGAATTATCCGACTTTTGTTTCGGGAGTGAATAGGCGGAGGTTTATTTTTGATTCTTATGCCGGGCGATTTGAGCGGCACACTTTTGCCACAGTGCCTAATAATTGTTTTCAGGATTAATTTTATACTAATTACAATGAGTAATAAAGTTGCCGTATATCGTAAAGAACATTTCAACGCAGCGCATCGCCTGAACAATCCTTCCTGGGACGCGGAAAAGAATAAGCTTGTTTTCGGTAAATGCAATTTGCCCAATTACCATGGACATAATTATGAATTAATTGTAAAATTAATTGGTGAACCCGACCCCGTGACTGGTTTCGTAATGGACCTAAAATCATTGAGTGAATTGATACAGGATAATGTGCTGGTGAAATTTGATCATAAAAACCTGAATCTTGATACAACAGAATTTAAGGATCTGAATCCTACTGCAGAAAATATTGCGATCGTTATTTATCATTTGCTGCGTCCGCATATTGATGCACAATTGGATTTGCAAATAAGATTATACGAAACGGAAAGGAATTTTGTTGAATACCCTGTTTGACAATTAAAAAAGATAGATTGATATAGCTGACTACATATTTACTGATAAAATAATTTTAAATGCCATATAAAAAGATAGAACAATACGATGAAAACGTTACAGCAGGATTAATACAAAATTATAAGGAGACGCTTAGCTTATTGGGTGAAGATGCCGAACGGGAAGGACTGCAGAAAACGCCTGAACGTGTTGCAAAAGCGATGCAATTTTTAACGCAGGGCTACCAGCTGGATCCAAAAGCAATTTTAGAATCAGCCAAATTTCACGAAGATGTAAGTGAAATGATCATTGTTAAAGATATAGAACTATATAGCATGTGCGAACATCATATGCTGCCATTTTATGGTAAGGCACATGTAGCATATATTCCCAATGGATACATAACCGGCCTGAGTAAAATAGCCAGGGTAGTAGATGTTTACTCACGCCGCCTGCAGGTGCAGGAACGTTTAACTCACCAGATAATGGAAGTTATACGGGATACCCTGAACCCGTTAGGTGTTGCTGTTGTAATAGAAGCGTCTCATTTATGTATGATGATGCGTGGCGTACAAAAGCAAAATTCAGTTACCACCACATCTGCTTTCTGGGGAGAATTTCATAAGAACGAAACCAGGAGCGAATTTATACGCTTAATCGGCTCGCATTTACATTAACAGGTGTTTGTACATTACTAATATTATTAAAAGGTTTATTTGAAAGTTATCTCTATTCAAATAAACCTTTTTTATATTTGGAGCATCAATTAACTGCACATGAAACATGCTTATGTATTTCCGGGCCAGGGTTCTCAGTTTGCCGGTATGGGTAAAGAACATTATGATGGCAACGCTTTCGCTAAAAAATTATTTGAACAAGCCAATGAACTTTTAAAATTTCGTATTTCAGATATCATGTTTATGGGTACTGAAGAAGATCTC
>JBDUAY010000287.1:0-7482 GCA_040004415.1 Bacteroidota bacterium
GGCATTGCCGCACTTGTATTATTCCTGCTTACAAAAAAGTTGCAAAAGATGATGCATTCAGACATGTAGCTGCTGATGTTTGCGTACGTCTAACTTGTTTTATTTGCTTTGGCAACAGAAGAAAAATGTATAACTGGCGTGCTGTTGAAAGAAGGGGTTAACCGTTTTCCAAGCTGATCTTCCAGTGCCAGTATTTGTATTTGTGCCTGGTCCTTTTCACTTTCCAGCTTTTTCATTTTGCTTTTTAACTGGATCAGTCTTTTGCTGCAAATTAAATATACTAACCATCCGGAGGTAAAGGCTATAAAGAACACAACTATGGCGTTAAATAAAACAGGGTGGGTAAAAATCATTTCTATCGGGTTTATCGGATTATATAGCTAATACGCAGCCTCACCATTTATAGTATCTATAAGTAATCATTATTTTTTCAAATAATGGTATACCAGTATGTGTTTAGAGAGTAAGCCTGTTATGATGTTGATTTGCCACCACCAGAAACAATTTTCTTCGATTGTCTTACTGTACCAGCTAATTTTTCTTCTGCAGATTCCGCAGCATTATCGTGGATAGAAAAAATGGGCGTTTTCGACTGGTTGTTTTCTTTATCTGATAATTCTTTTTGCAACTGTAAGATTTCTGAGTGGCTGTGCAACATCTCTACTTCGAGTTTTGAAATAACAGATTTTTGCTTATTAAACCGTGTCCTGTTTATCAAAAGCCCTGCACAGGCAGATAGAAGTATAATAGCTGCTAAAAAAACAATGTTAATTGTTATTTCCATAAATGCAAGCATTAGAATTATAATTTGTTGTTGCCGTTAAGGAGTTACCCTACCCGCGGTCATTATCAAAAGTAATCTTAGATTAGGTAATATAAAAAGTATTTCTTCGATATTGACCGAGTACAAACACTTTTATATTATTACCGGTATCATTACAGGTCTTTGTATACATGATTGCCCTTAGAGATTTTCTTCAATTACTTGCTTTATACTGCTGATAGCAATCCTTTCTTGCTGCATGCTGTCCCTGTAGCGTATTGTTACCGTATTATCTTCTTTTGTCTGGTGATCTATGGTTACACAAAACGGCGTACCAATGGCATCCATGCGGCGGTAGCGCTTGCCGATAGCGTCTTTTTCTTCATAAAAACAACGGAAGGATCCCCTGCAATCACTCATAATCTGCCTTCCTATTTCCGGCAATCCATCTCTCTTCAACAAAGGCAAAACAGCCAGTTTTACCGGCGCCAGTTTCGGAGGGAATTTTAAGACAACCCGGCTATCCTGTTTATCAGCTGTACTCAAATCCTCTTCGGTGTATGCATTGCTCATTATCAGCAAAAACATCCTGTCCAGACCGATCGATGTTTCTATTACATACGGTATATAGTTACCAAATGGTTTGCCGCCGGCATCCAAATCATTATCGAAATACTGTAATTTCTTTTTGCTGTATTGCTGGTGCTGGGTTAAATCGAAATCAGACCTGGAGTGTATACCCTCCACTTCTTTGAAGCCTATTGGAAAATCGTATTCAATATCACAAGCCTCTTTCGCATAATGTGCCAATTTTACGTGATCATGGAAGCGGTACTTTTCAGGCGCTGTGCCAAGGCTTATATGCCATTTTAATCTTTCTTCCTTCCAGTATTTGTACCATTCTCCCTCTGTGCCGGGCCGCACAAAAAATTGCATTTCCATCTGCTCAAATTCGCGCATTCGGAAAATAAACTGCCTGGCTACAATTTCATTGCGGAAAGCCTTGCCTGTTTGAGCGATACCAAAAGGAATTTTCATTCTACCTGTCTTCTGCACGTTCAGGAAATTCACAAAAATACCCTGTGCGGTTTCTGGCCGCAGGTATACTTTACTGTCCACATCTTCAGTGGTGGCAGTGGCACCAAATTCTGTGGAAAACATAAGATTAAACTGGCGGATATCCGTCCAGTTGACCGTACCACTTACAGCACATTTTATTTTGTTGCCTTCAATTAGCTTTTTTAATCCTTCAAAATCATCTTTGGCGAGCAGGGCGTCCATCTCATTAATAATCAGGTCCGCCCTTTCATTTTCGCCATCAGCTTTCAACTGATCGGCGAAGCCTTCTACTAAATGATCTACCCGGTATCTTTTTTTGCTGTCTTTGTTATCAATCATGGGGTCGCTGAAATTATCAACGTGCCCGCTGGCCTTCCAGACGGTTGGATGCATAAAAATGGCTGCGTCAATGCCCACGATATTATCCTGCAACTGCGTCATGCTTTTCCACCAGTAATCTTTAATATTTTTCTTTAGTTCGCTGCCGTACTGGCCATAATCGTAGACTGCACTTAAACCGTCGTAAATTTCGCTGGAAGGAAATATAAAACCGTATTCTTTACAATGAGAAATAATTGCCTGGAACCTGGTGGTATCGTTTGCCATAATGGCTGCAAATATAAGTTGATCGGTTGAAAAGTTGATTTGTTGAAAGCTTACATCGCCTGTAAATTCAGTTAGCAGTATTTGCTGCTGGAAAATTAGTCACTGGGTCGGGCAAATTCAATTTTTTCTTCGCTTCTTTTAATGCGATCCCCATATCATTATTATCTTTTAAAAATCGCATGAGCCTTTCTTCCGGTGTTTTTGAAAGCCAGATTTTTAATTGCAGATCCCGGATATGCTGAGGAGTGTCTGTCATTGATTAATGAGCCCAACTAAATCCACCAATTCCAAAACGGTAATATTATTTCAGCTTCTCATTACCCGTATGCCTGTCCCCATCCCGCAAATTCTTCTTTTCAAAATTTTTATGCAATGCGTCTGTTAAGTTTACGCCGGTTTGATTCGCCAGGCAAATCAGCACCCACAACACATCGGCCATTTCATCGGCAATATCTTTTCCTTGATCGGACTCTTTAAAAGATTGCTCGCCATACGTACGTACCAGCAGCCGCGAAAGTTCACCCACTTCTTCCATTAAAATACCCAGGTTGGTGAGCTCATTAAAATAGCGGACGCCGGTTGTCTTTATCCAGCCGTCAATCTGCTCCTGTGCCTGTTGCAGGGTCATCTTTTTTTTTATTTATGGGTGATGAATGGAGTATTTTTATTTTCATTACGGTTGCTACCGAGAGCGCCCTTTGTTTAGCCAGTTCCGCTTTATAGCCTGTGAATAATTGGTTTACCGTTTCGGTGAACAATTGCAGCCAGCGCGTAAAATGTTTTTCTTCCATCGGTGCCAACTGGTTCAAATGAACATGTACTGCGACGGCATTTTTTTTATAATTCGTACCACCCAATATCACCATCTCCCAGAAATCTGTAATAACGGGAAGATGTTCAACGATGTTTATTTTCGCAACTTCAGTAAAAAAATAACCGATGGTTTCATCTGGTATCACTTTGGCGTAAAAATGTTCCATCAGGTGAAATATATCATCCCTGTTTTCTATATCGCGCATATAAAGTTATTCCCTGTTTTTTGTGTCTATAATAATAGTAACGGGCCCGTCATTTAGTAAACGTACTTTCATATCGGCACCAAAGACGCCGGTACCAATTGGTTTTTCCAATTCCTTTTCAAGCTGCCGTATCATTTGTTCGTACAACGGAATTGCCTTTTCTGGTTTGGATGCTTTAATATAAGATGGCCTGTTTCCTTTTTTAGTGGCCGCGTGCAATGTAAATTGGCTGATGAGTAGAATTTCTCCACCAATTTCTTTCACGGCGATATTCATAACACCATTATCATCATCAAAAATACGCAGGTTCACAATTTTTGAACTTAGCCACTCAATATCTTCAGTGGCGTCTGCATCTTCTATACCGATTAGTACCAGCAAGCCTTTTGCAATGGAAGCATGCATTTGATTGCCGATAGTAACACTTGCTTCCTGCACTCTTTGTATGACGGCCCTCATTGTTTATATATATTGTACGTAAATTTACTAATCAACACAATATTAAGGGTTATGATAAACGTTTCTATAGAAATTGTATTTAAGACGTTCCGGAGCGGGGGAAAAGGCGGTCAAAATGTAAACAAAGTAGAAACCGCGGCAGAAGGCAATTTCAACGTAGCGGCATCCGGTTTATTATCTGCTGAGCAAAAAGAATTATTGAACAGGAAACTGGAAAACCGCATCAATTCGGAGGGGTTTTTGCAGGTAAGGAGCCAAACGCACAGAACACAATTGGCGAATAAAGAAGAGGTTATTAAAAAGATGAATCTTCTTATAACGGAAGCATTAAAAAAGAAGAAAGCCAGGATAGCAACCCGCCCGTCAAAAAAGGCAAAAGAAAACAGGATTGAAAATAAAAAATTAAAAAGCGATACCAAGAAGCAAAGACAAAAAATCCGATACAGCGATTAATGAAAATTGGTTACTGAAAAATCCCAACTATGAAAAAACAAATCCTGCTGCCTGTTTTATCACTGCTGATAATTATGGTGATGGCTGGCAGTTGCACCAAAGAATACAGTGCCAGCGGTATTCTGCCCGCCCCTCCGGAAGATAGTTTCGACCTCACGGTTAATTTCAGACCGATGGTTGATACGCTTAAACTTCATTTTGATACCACCTATAAAAATTTCTGGAAAGAGTCTTATACTGTTTCTGCATTTAAATTTTACGTAAGCAAGTTTGATCTCATCAATTCAGATTCCGGCCGTTTGTACCACCTCAACGTTGATAAATATTATCTTGTTGATGCAGCAGATTCAACTACCTGGGCAGTAAAACTATTGGCACCTGCTTTTATTTATAACCGGATTTCATTTTTGATTGGCGTAGACAGCTTGCGAAATGTGAGTGGGAAGCGTACCGGCGCACTGGATTCTTTAAAAGGTATGTTCTGGTCTTCCACCAGCGGTTATATTATGGCAAAGCTGGAAGGGAAATCATCTTTGTCCTCCCAGCCTGATCATAAAATAGCTTACCAGATCGGAGGTTTTTCAGGAGATAATAATGTTTTAAGAAAACCAACATTCCTGTTTCCGTTTGGCCAGTACCTTCAAATCACAGCTGGCAAAAGAAGTGCAATAAATATAGATGCAGACGTAAATGCCTGGTTTTATAATCCGCACCAGATAAAAATTGAAAATACACCGTCCTGCACCGCGCCCGGACTGATGGCCAGGGATATTTCTGAGAATTACTCTAACATGTTTAGCGTAACGGCAGTCATTAATAATTAATCAAAAAAAGCAGAAAAAAAGCCCGGCTGGTTTGTACAGCCGGGTCATGATTATATTTTCTTAATTGGATTTCCGTTTAGCCCGGAGCGTTTCCAGGATATCTTTCTGCTTTTTTACTTCGTCCTGCTGCTTTTCCTGGTCTCGTTTGTTCTGATCCAATTTGTCTTCCAGGCCTTTTATTTTCTTTTCATAGTCTTTCTGGTCATCTGCTAAACCATCATATTTTTTCTGTGCCTTTTTAACGACATCGTCCTGGTCCTGAATGGTTAATTCAAGATTGTACGCATCAATAGAGGCCACCATATCATTGAGCAAATCTTTGGCACCGTCAATACTGTTGTTGTCAGGGGAAGTCCTGGTTTTAAGATCTTCGCCATTTTTTCCAACTATCAGCGTTACAACGGTAACGTCTTTTGCACCACGTTTACGTTCTGTTTTAAAATACAAATCGCTGGTGTAATCCTGGCTATCGCGCAATTTATAGCCGCGAAAAGTGTTAAAGCCTTTGGAATCGCTGCCCTTGCTGCCTTTTTTCGACATATAATCGGCAATACCCTTGTCAACTATTTTTTCTGTATACGGCAGTTCAATAATGGCTGCCGGTTGTTGTGTTTTCTGAAATTCAGCAATCCCTTCGGTAGCCTGTGGTTGCGCATATGCCGCGCCTGCGGCCGCGAGCGAAAAAAATAAAATAAATAACCTTTTCATACCTGTTTGTTTTTATAATAAGATGATAGTACTGCGCGTTACGTTGCACAACAAATGAAAGGTAAAAAAGAAACATCAGCCATACAAAAAAACTACATTTGCCAAAACCATTGATTCATTGAGCGGTATAAAAAATTTAGCGGGACAAACACTCTGGTACGGAGGAAGTACTATACTTTCCAGGTTTTTGAATTATCTGCTTACGCCCTATTTAACCCTTAAACTGGCCACCGACCAATTTGGCGAGATGAACCTGGTGTATTCCATGCTGCCTTTTTTAACGGTTATTTTTACCTATGGCATGGAGACTGCCTATTTCAGGTTTGTTCAAAAAGAAGAAAATAAAACAACAATTTACAATACTGCCTGTGTTTCTCTTATTTGCAGCACAGTTGTACTAACGGCAGTTATTATTCTCTGCAACAATGGTATTGCCAAACTAATAACCATAAAAGAACATCCTGAATACATAACCTGGTGTGCTTTTATTATAGCTTTTGAATCACTGTCTGTAATACCACTCTCAAAACTACGGCAGGATGGAAGGCCCGTAAAATTTGCCATTGTGCGGGTTAGCGGTATCATGGTAAATATAATCGTTACCTATTTCCTTATCTCAGTTTGTCCGCGCCTGGTAGCAGCCGACCCCAACAGTGTAGTGCGGTTGTTTTACAATGAGAAAATGGGTGTTACCTATATTATTATCGCCAATTTTATAGCGTCATTGGTTACGCTTTTATTATTATGGAAAGAGTTCGCGTCTTTTAAATGGGAGTTTAATAAAGTGCTGTGGAAGCAAATGATCATTTACACGCTACCATTGCTAATAGTTGGTTTTGGGGGTGTTATAAATGAAACTTTTGACCGGATTATGCTGGGCTGGTGGTCGCCCGCAATAGGGGAAAAAGCCAAACATGCGGAAGTAGGAATTTATAGTGCCTGCTACAAACTTTCTATCCTGATTACTTTATTTGTACAGGCATTTAAAATGGGTGCAGAACCATTCTTTTTTAAACAGGCTACCTCCGAAAATCCGCAGAAAGTATACGCCCGTGTGATGAAATTTTTTGTTATTACCATCTGCGTTATGTTCCTTGTAGTAGCCTTGTTTCTTGATATCTGGAAAGAATTAATTCGCAATAAAAGCATGTGGGCCGGCCTCAAAGTTGTACCAATATTATTACTGGCCAATATGTTCCTGGGTATTTATTACAATCTCTCTATCTGGTATAAAGTAACCAATAACACAATCACCGGTGCCTTTATAACATTAATGGGTGCTTTCATCACCTTGCTAATCAATTATTTTTTTATACCAGGGTATGGTTATATTGCCTGCGCCTGGGCTACCTTTTTCTGTTATGGAAGTATGATGGTTATTTCTTTTGTGTTAGGCCAAAAACACTATCGCGTGCCCTACGCCTGGAGAAAACTAACTGCTTATATAGCCATTGTTGTAATGCTGTTTTTTATACACACCGGTCTCAATCACCTGGTATCTTCTTTTCTGTTCAGTGTTGGTACCGGTTTGGTACTTTTAACACTGTTCGTGCTTTTTATCCTCAAAATAGAAAGAAAAGAATTTCAAAAG
>JBDUAY010000288.1:0-7475 GCA_040004415.1 Bacteroidota bacterium
TCCGTTTGCCCGTAGGCAGTCCGGATATTGCATCGCGGGGAGATAGTATTTCATGTGTAGCAGCAATTACTTCGATATTGCCTTCATGCCCTTTTTGGGTTACGGAACCTGATATTACCCCCTGTCTTTGCCCTTGTAAGAATAAAAATGCATTAAGTGCCATAGCATGTGTTTTAAAGGTTAATGGAAAAGCAAAAATAGAATTTTTAAATATCCCGGCCTCTCTTTCAGCAAGCAAACTGGTGTAATTACTTTTGGCAACATCAACCTGAGGTGATAACCAAAATCCGGCGTTTAAAATATAATGCCTTTTCATCCGTCTATCTCTTATACCGATATTGGTATCTATAAAAACAGAAAACATGGACTACAATCAGTCTTATGCCGCAAAAGGCAATCATTACGGAGGCAGGAACCGGCACCCGCTTTACCGTTCTCAGCAAAGGGCCGCTGTAAATGTGTACAAAACAGCAAACAGTTATGAAATGCTGCTGTTTGCACCGGGCCGCATTAAAGAACACTTTCATTTGGATGTAAAAGGAAATGAATTAACCATTTCTTACACCCCACCAGAAGGCTTTGCGCGGCCGGAATGGATTTTGCGCGAGTACAGCCGCGGTGGATTTGAAAGAACATTTACACTTGATGAAAGTGTGGATATCGCTAACATCAGCGCTAAATATGTTGATGGCGTATTAGAGGTAAGTATGCCCGTTATCGCCGGCAAAGAGACCGTGAAGAAGGAAATAGTCATCAGCTAATTCATCCAGTCGTTACCTTAAAATGGTGACAGCAATAATATTTGCTGTCACCATTTTTTATAAGTTTTATCTTTACGAGTTGTTAATTCAATGTCATTTAGTTAAGGTTTTTAATGTTCCGTCGGAACATTTTGCGGGTAGAAATAATTTTATATTGAAAGTGCGTGCCGCAGGTGTGATTTGTGCTATGCCGGGAGCAAGTACAAAACGTTCTGATGGAACGTTAAAAGCGTTTCAATTTACTGCTCCCCACAACGCACTCAACCGGGGTACAATAGCAGCCGCTTAACCAAACGACCATGAATTAATAATTCCTGGTTTCTACTTATCAATTAAAATAATTACAATAATATGGCCCGTGGAAGAAGTGACTATAACAGCAACGGAAAACAAAAAGAAGAAACACCCAAAGCAAAAATCTCCAAAGAAAATATGAAAGAAGCACTTTCGCTTTTCTCCTATTTAAAACCGTACAAAAATAAATTTATTCTTAGCCTTGTTTTTATAGCACTATCTGCATTTACGACCAGTTTGTTTCCATTATTTTTAGGAAAGATGATTGATGCAGCATCTCCAGGTGCAGCGCTTACAGGAATAGGTAGCGGAAGCATAGGGTCACTTGGAAAATTCAACATAAAAAATATTCACTGGAGCCTCAACACCACACTGCTCCTGATTTTTATACAGCTCACCGTTCAAACCATATTTTCTTATATGCGCGTTTACCTGCTTACAGAAGTAGGAGAAAAATCGCTTGCGGATATGCGAAGAGATGTTTACAGTAAATTGCTCAGTATGCCCATGTCATTTTTTTCTGAAAAAAGAGTGGGCGAATTAAGCAACCGCATATCGTCTGATTTATCGCAGATACAGGATGCCATTTCGTTTACACTGGCTGAATTTTTACGTGGCATTTTTACACTTATAATCGGTTTGGTGTTTATCTTTTTGATAAGTGCAAAGCTCGCACTGGTCATGCTGGCCGTAGTGCCAATCATTGCAATACTTGCAGTGGTATTTGGAAAACGTATTCGTAAAATGGCGCGCAAAGCACAGGATCAACTGGCAGAAAGCGGTACCATTGTGCAGGAAACATTTCACGGCATTACAGTTGTAAAAGCGTTTACTACGGAATTTTATGAAATTGGCCGATACGTAAAAAGTGTTTTTGCAGTGGTAGATACCGCTATTAGTAATGCACGTTACCGCGGTGCATTTGTTTCGTTCATGATCTTCAGCGTTTTTGGCACCATTGCATTTGTAATCTGGTATGGCGTGGGACTGATTCAAACCGGCCAGCTCACTATCGGTTCATTGGTAATGTTTGTTGTATTTTCCGGCTTTGTGGGGGGCACATTTGCAGGCTTCGCTGATATGTTCAGCCAATTGCAAAAAACATTGGGCGCCACACACAGCATACGTGAAATCTTACGCGACAACGGTGAGGCAATTGAGTACGGATTAACTGTTGTTGAACCGCAATATAAGTTGAAAGGCAATGTACGTTTTGATCACGTGGCATTCAGTTATCCCGGACGAAAAGAAGTGCCTGTTTTGAAAGATCTTTCTTTAACAGCTTCCAATGGCGAGCAGATTGCAATTGTTGGCCCCAGCGGCGCGGGCAAAACAACCATTGCTTCTATGTTGCTGCATTTTTATGAACCTGATAAAGGCACTGTATTGTTTGATGGACGTTCCGCTTCCATATTTCCACTAACACAGCTTCGTATGCAGATGGCTCTGGTTCCGCAGGAAGTAATTTTATTTGGTGGAAGCATTAAAGAAAATATTGCCTACGGAAAACCCGGCGCAACCGACGCAGATATTATGGAAGCTGCAAAGAAAGCAAATGCGCATGAGTTCATTGAGCGCTTCCCTGAACAATACGAAACCATAGTAGGTGAACGTGGCATAAAGTTAAGTGGTGGGCAACGTCAGCGCGTTGCTATTGCCAGGGCCATCTTAAAAGATCCGGCTATATTAATTTTGGATGAAGCCACTTCTTCCCTGGACAGCGGAAGCGAACAGCTGGTACAGGACGCATTGGAAAACCTGATGAAAGGCCGCACGTCTTTTGTGATAGCGCACCGTCTTTCTACCATCCGTAATGCAGATAAAATATTGGTGATCGATAAAGGAACCGTTATTGAGTCCGGCTCCCACGCGCAATTGATGAGCAACAATGGTTTGTACAGAAAATTAAACGAAATGCAGTTTGAATTTGGCGTAGTTACACAATCCCCCAATGCAGAAGATAAATGATTATACACAACTTCATAATTTATTTAACTATCATTACCCGCATCGTTGCATTTAACTGCTGAGACTTTACTTGTAACAGGTAAACACCCTTGCTGCAATTTGGAGGAACAGCTATACTCAATTGATTAATGCCAGCCTGCACAAGAATAGCCTGTTTTAATAATTCTTTTCCTGACAAATCCAGCAATACGAGTTGCAAATTTTCTGCTTTTTGCACAGCTGCCTGCAATGGAATATTCGCAGCAACAGGATTGTTCAGCAATCTTATATAATTACCGCCCTGTTGGCTATTTCTAAGTACAATAATTCTGCTATAAAAAGAATGTCCGGCAATGTTTGTAATTTTAATCCGGTAATATAAAACCGGATCGGCGCTGGTATCAGTTACCTGGTATTGGTTACCCTTTTCACGCTTGCCTGCAACTGTTGCAATAGTATTGAAATGAAGTCCGTCCGGGCTTCTTTCAACATCAAACTTATCACCTTTGTCTTCATCCGCAGTTACCCATTGCAATACCGAAAATGATTTATCGCGGTAACCACTAAACGAAATTAATTGTACTGGTAATGTTACTGACAGTTGACCGGCTTTCAGCCCGTTACCAAAACTCGTTACCCAAACTTCATTATTATTAAATGGATTAAAGAAAACCCGTTCTGGCTGGCGAAACGGATAATTATTTACAAGCGCCCATGACGGCGTTGCATTATTCATATTACTGCTAATCCAAAGCCCTTGTGTTTCTGTTGTGAGATAAGCCTCGCTGCTCGATGCCGGATTAAAAGTTACAGATGTAACGCGATCAAATTGTGTACCCGTCAGTTTTGTCCAGGATGTGCCGCGATTGGTAGTTTTGAATAATCCACCCTTTCCATTTGGTGCTCCACCCCAGCCACTAAACACAGCAACGTACCAGGTATTCTGGGTGGCATCAGCGGGATCAACAACAATATCTTTTGTCCAGTACTGCATGTCTGCATGAGACACATCCGTCCATGAATTACCAACCGGATCATACATGAAAACACCCGAGCTGGCAGTAAACGTTCCCCCACTATTTCGTCTGCCCGAAAAGGTACAAACCATCTTACCATCATTCAATACAACAATGCATGCCGGATGGCCTTCGGTGCGTGGAGGATTGGCAAGTTTTGTCCAGGTGGACGTTGCCAAATTATTCAAATCATTTGTCATCCAGATGCCGCCCTGCCCGGCGCCACCGCCATAGTTTATAACGCTGGCGTACATACGATTTTGATTATTGGGATCTGTTGCCACCCAAAATACCGGGTGACCAAACTGGTGAAGCAATTGCCAGGCGGCGCCATTGTTGGTTGAATAAATAATTCTGCCGCCAGCATCAGCATTATCCAGTGGATTGTCCTGCAGGCGCGTACTCTGGTACATATCATGTATGCCCGATGTTGCTGCAAACATGGTTGCACCGGTGGCATGTTTTGCAATGCGGTACATGCTGTTGATGGTATTACCGGTATAATCAAAGCTCCATGTAACACCGGCATCTGTACTTCTTATTCCGTTGATATCTGAAAAACCAGCAAACATATTATTTGCATCCTGCCAGTATACTTGCCACGCACTGGTATTTTCTAATCCGATGCTGTGGTAGTATTGTTTTGTTGGCGTGTTTGTACCGGCAGCGTGCTCATCGGTTGTATTTACATAAGCTTGTTCCCAGTTAGCGCCGCCATCGCTTGTTTTATGTACAAAACCGTAATCTCCAAAGAGAACTTTATTAGCATTATTGGGTGCTACGCTGATGCCAAAGCAAACTTCTCCAAAACCCCATCCACGATCACCACCTTGTCCCGACCAACCGGTTCGTATATTTTGATTACCCGCAGTTAAAAAAACTTTGTTCCAGTTAGTGCCGGCATTGCTTGTTTTAAGTACGCTGTTACCGCCGGTAGTTGCATCACTGCCGCCAAGATATACCGTGTTAATATCATTACGTGCCATGGCAACATACATCATAAAATCATTGTTGATATTTATTCCGTTCAATTTTGAGGTCCACACATTGGTACCGGCGTCCAGAGAATAAACGCCTTTTATAAAACCATTGTAATCCCAGGGAAAGACACCATTGTAGATATCAGTATTATTTGCAGTGATACAAAAGAAACGGGTTGTTGTCCCAACCTTCGCGCCAGCAAATGAAAAAATGGCTTCTGCAGCAGGCATCCCGGTTACTGATAATGTAGTAAAGGAACCACCGCCATTGGCAGAATACAGGATACCTTCATTTGTTCCGATATAAATATTATTGCCATCAAAAAAAATACCACCAACTGTAATACCCGCGCCTCCGTTTGCGGCTGTCCATGCCAGTGAGAAGCTGGCACCAAAGTCATTTGAAATATACAAAGCATCGTAATAGCCCAGCACAATTCTGCCGGGATTTGCGTAGTCCGCTTTCAACGCATATACATCTTCTCCGTCCAACGGATTTCCGGGAACTGCGCTCCAGCTATTGCCACCATCTGTGGTGCGTACCGCATAATTAATATTACCATCATTGGCAATGCAATAAGCAACATTATTGTTACTGGTAAATTCGTAGGTTGAAATATTACCAGTCTGTAATTGTGTAAACGGCACCTGTGTGTAACTGGAGCCAAAATCTGTACTGTGAAAGAGTTGGCTCATATCGCAGGTTACATAAAATTCATTGTCATTGGCCGGGTTAATTGTTGGATAAAATAAACTACCACCGCCGCCCACGCCGCGCGGTTGCCAGCTTGCAGGTTGTGCCATACAAAGTGCGGGAAATATAAAAAACAATAAGTGGAAAATGATAAAAAGCAGGCTTGTCTTTTTCATAAGAAGCAGTTTTCGATAAGAAATCAGATATATGCAATCGTATGCAAATATTTTGCCATCAAATGGCTGTCAGTTAACAACTATTTAAAGTATTGACAGCTAAGCCTGGGCTATTTTAATACATTCCTGATCAATCTCTGATGTGACGATGTCTGATTTCTGATTTCTTCTATTACAAAAACTTCGTTATTCTTTCTACATTGGCTCAGGGCGATCAACCGGGCGCGCACATAGGCCTGCCCTATTTCAACTTATACAACTGGCTGCCTGCTAACAGAAAAGCGCCTGGTCCGTAGGTATCTGTGCTGTTGATATCTACTTTATCAGGTGCGCCGCCAATGGGCTGTACATTACCCAATTTACCATCTTCATGCACGGCACTTAATAAGGCCTTCCATGCTTTTGCAGCAATTGGCCAGTAGGTTTTTTTATCAAGTATTTTATGATTGATGCCCCATAAGATTGCGTAGGTATAAAATCCGGTTCCACTTGTTTCTTTGATGGGATAACTTTCCGGATCAAGCAACGACGCGTGCCAGCTGCCATCGGCCTGTTGCAAACCAGCAACGCGGCTCATCATGTCTTTATACAAACGAATAAAGCGCGGCCTGTCAGGATAATTACCGGGCATATTTTCCAACACACGCACGAGGCCCGCGGCTACCCAGCCATTTCCTCTCGACCAAAACACTTTTTTACCGTTCTTTTCTTTTTTGTCGAGATAGCTTCCATCACGAAAATATAAATGCTCCGTAGAATCATACAGATAGTCTGTCGTCTTCCACCAAAGCTTAACAGCAATGTCCAAATATTTTTTTTCTGATGTAACGGTGGAAAGATAACTTAAAGAGGGAGGCGCCATAAAAAGTGCGTCGCACCAGGCCCATTCACGGTTGGAGATACCGTTTTTCCATTCAAGCGATTCGGTGTGGGGTTGCGCTACAATGCTATCGGCCAGTTGCCGGAAAGGCGCTATCATTTTTTCATCTTTGTAAACTGCATATAGTTTACAGTAAAGTTGTCCAACACAGTAATCATCTGCCATAAATCTTCTTGCACCGGTGTTCCAGTGTAGATCATCACCAATGCCGACAAGAAAATTTTCATACTTTTTTTCCTTGCTGATGGCCGCCAGTTCCATGATGCCTGCATAGGCCGCAGCATAGGTCCAGTCATATTTTTTTCTTTTGAAACCGCCGGTGTCCCATTTGACAAGTTGCCAGTCGGCAACTTTTTGCATCATTACCAGCACATTTGCCGGTTTAAAATCAGCATCGGCAGGCGTCTTTTGCGCGGTTGCAGTAAATACGAGAAAAGAAGCGATACAAAATATTGTGCATTTTTTAAAACAGTCAATCATTACATTTTTCATTACAAGCAAATTTATCTGCTACGAATGTAATGATTAACCATACAGGATGTTTCTGATTTTGAGATTTGGTGATTTTTTTAATGCCGTATTCACGTACATCCAACATTTCACCATCACAAAATCAGCAATTTTTACTACAGGGAAAACCTTCTCTGGACCCGGCTTCTTTTATTGCGCTGGATGTTCCAAACATCTGCGGCACTGATTACTTTGCTACGGGTAGTTGTAAAAACAG
>JBDUAY010000289.1:0-7457 GCA_040004415.1 Bacteroidota bacterium
GTCCTGCAATTGGTTTGAAAGTGGACGCGTAGACCTGACACCGGAAGGGCTGGCAGTGCGTACGATTGACTACGGAAACGGCCGTTGTGATGCATACGCAACAGTTACCATCAACGGTAATGTTTTCCAGATTTCTTTAAATTAATAATAATTTTCCCCCGGTGTTTAGCAAGCGCTGCTGTACTGTACAGTGGGCGTTTTTTAATGGTGGTTAAGTCAGCATTCAGTTCGCCCAGCCGTCAAAATTTAAATTTTAAAAAAAGCGGCTTATTCTTACATTACATTTTGATGTATAAAGCCACCACTGTTTTGAAAACTGCTGTTTACTTATCGTTGTTTTGTTGTTGGGGCATTTCACTGCTTGCCCAAAAAAAGAACCAGGCATTTCAGTTGCACATCCGGCAGGCGGTCTCGTTAGTAACAATAGATGGCGTTGCGGAAGAGCCCGCCTGGCTGGAAGCCGACAGCACCCACCAGTTTTTTATGGTATTGCCCATGGATACTAGCCTGGCACATGTGCAAACCACTGTTAAGATGACTTATGACAGTCGCAACCTTTACCTCCTGGCTGTATGTTATAACGAAAGGCCCGGATCTTATATGGTTGAATCATTGCGCCGGGATTTTTCTTTTGTAAAAAATGATAATTTTTTATTGTTTATGGATCCGTTTGACGATAAAACAAACGGGTTTTCTTTTGGTGCCAATGCTGCCGGCGCACAGTGGGATGGTACCATGTATGAAGGCGGCAAAGTTGATTTAAGCTGGGATAATAAATGGGAATCTGTCGTAAAAAATTACCCTGATAAATGGGTTTTTGAAGCGGCGATTCCATTTAAAAGTATACGGTATAAAAAAGGCATTACCCAATGGGGAATTAATTTTAGCAGGAATGATTTGAAGTCGAGAGAAAAATCAAGCTGGGCGCCGGTGCCCAGGCAATTTCCCACGGCGTCCCTCGCCTATACGGGCACATTGGTTTGGGACAGACCGCCGCCGGAAGCAGAAATGAATATATCGGTGATTCCTTATTTGCTCACGGGCGTTTCGAAAGATTATGAAAACAAACAATCAACTGTTTTTAAAAAACAAGCTGGTGCAGACGCCAAGATTGCTATTACATCGTCTTTAAATCTTGATCTAACGGTTAATCCTGATTTTTCGCAGGTGGACGTAGACAAGCAGGTAACAAACCTTAACCGCTATGAATTATTTTTCCCGGAAAAAAGGCAATTTTTTCTGGAGAACGGTGATCAGTTTTCTAATTTCGGTTATGCATCCATCAGGCCATTTTTCTCGCGGCGTATTGGGCTTAACACACCTATTGATGCGGGTGCGAGGCTAAGCGGAAAGCTGGACAAGAACTGGCGCATTGGCGTAATGGATATACAAACCAGGGCCGATAATACAACCGCGTTGCCCGCGCAGAATTTTTCTGTAGTTGCATTGCAACGGAAAGTATTTGCGCGCTCCAATATTGGTTTCATCTTTATTAATAAAGAATCTGAAAACTATCATCCCGATACAGCAGCTGGCAAACCTGTGTATTCAAAATACAACCGCAATTTAGGATTGGAGTATAATCTTGCCTCCGCTAATAATTTGTGGACGGGAAAAATGTTGTTGTTGAAATCTTTCAACCCGGGTATTCATGGAAATGATATTACCCAGGCCGGTCACTTGCAGTATGCAAGCCGCAAGTGGACGATATTAGGCCAGTATGAATATGTGGGAACGAACTACGCGGCAGAAGCAGGCTATGTTCCCAGGAGGGGTTATATCAAGCTAAATCCTTCCATCGCCTATAATTTTTTTCCATCTGCCGGAAGGGTGCTAACACATGGTCCGCAATTGAGTGGCGTTTATTATTACGATACGAAATTTAATACAACCGATAATGAAACGGTGCTTTCTTATTTGATAACAATGCGCGACCGCAGTACTATTACCGGTTTGCTCATAAATGATTTTGTGAAATTGCTGCAACCTTTCGATCCTACTAATTCAGGTAAAGATTCATTAAAAACGGGTAGCAGGCACAACTGGAACACCGCAGGTATTGATATTGCATCGAGGCCACAGCAACTACTCACGTATACATTTAGCAGCAGGTATGGCGGATATTATGCGAATGGCAAAAAGCTGAGTTTATCCAGCGATATTGGGTATCGTTTTCAGCCATATGTAAGTATTGTTATGAGCGCCAGCTATAACGCGTTGCAATTGCCGGCGCCCTGGGGAAATACTAATTTCTGGCTGATAGGTCCCCGTATTGATGCTACACTAACAAACAAGTTTTTCATGACTGCTTTTCTTCAATACAATGAACAAATGAAGAATATGAATTTAAATGCGCGTGTACAATGGCGTTATAAACCGGCGTCTGATTTATTTTTAGTCTACACCGATAATTATTATCCCGCACCACTGGCGGTACGTAACCGCGCGTTTGTGTTAAAATGGACGTACTGGTGGAACCGCTGATTTTGAAGAAGAGGTCTGGAATGGTGGATAGTGAGTTTGCTTCAATGAAATAACCCGTTTACTATTTTTAACTAATCCATCACAACCCACTTCTTTACACCAAATTGCATGTTCCTATTTGCTGGCCCAGTAATCAATTACCAGGACTTTATCAAGAACAGGGTGGAGCGTTTCCCCAAACGCTTTATGCGCAGGATGAGGGAGATAGATGGCACGATCTTTTTCGCTGCTGAAGCTTACAAAAAAACAATGGGTGAAACCCTGGTTAAGGCTTTCGGGGCTATTATTGATTCCCCATTCCAACGATTTGATCTCTTTTATTTTTGATGGCAATGCACGAAACGCATCTTCCACTTTTTTAATACCAGCAGCGGAAGTGCCATCTTTAAATTTCAAAAGTACAACGTGGCGCAATAGTTTGCCCGAATGATTTTGTGCAGATGCAACAGATACCATGGCGATAATTGTTAAAAGAAAAACGAAAACTTTTTTCATGCAGTTGGTTTTACAAAGACAATATAAGCAGATTTGAGAGTACTATTGCTAAAGGAAAAAGTATTAGGATTTCATTTTTTTTGTCACGATATTTTTGCCAGATAAATAAAACTTAGTTAACCCTGGTGAGGGTAAAAGTGCCGGAGCCAGTTAAAGGCGCTACGTTTTTCCAAATTCCGGAACTAAGGGTTCCGCCGGTTTTGCTAAAATAAGCTTTGCTGGTTTCCGTAACACCAATATTCGAAGGTGAACCATAAACGCTGGTATAGGTGCACGACAAAGTATCGCCTGTTAATGCCCATGTTCCGGGAGACAAATGCTGCACATTTGCACCCTTGGTATCATTAATCATGGTTCCGTCTGGTTTAATAATAAAACTAAAGTATTGCTGGCCAAGATTTAATTGTCCGTCTACGGTATAAGTTCCAATCCACAGTCCCTGAATAGAATAAGAAGCTGATGTTTGCGCATTGGCTTTTTTGCAGCTGCTCATCTGAACTAATAGGATGCTTGTGGCAAATGATGCAAGTGCCAGAGAGGCCAGAAATATTTTTTCATAATAGGGTTTTGCCTGGTGAAAGGATTAAAATTTGACACAGTATAAACATAATTAATATCCTTTTGTATGAATTTTGAAAAACACTTTATATGATTAAATGTATAAAGTGAATTTAAATAAATAATTTATTAATTGCGGCATTCCCCAAAGAGTTGCCATTTTATTCGGGCGCTGGTTCTTTAATTTTCAAATTACTTTATTTTCGAATGCATAAGTGCGCCGAATAGCGTTTCTACAGTAAAAGTGTGCGACGCAACAATGCTAAATTGTAGTCCAAAAGTATGGCTTAAAATTGCCTTTCAAGCCTTACCTTTGCGGCCGATTATGAAGTACAGTAACGAGATCAGCAAACGCAGAACATTCGCCATTATTTCTCACCCGGATGCGGGTAAAACAACACTTACAGAAAAGTTGCTGTTGTTTGGTGGTGCCATACAAACTGCCGGCGCGGTTAAAAGCAACAAGATTAAGAAACACGCTACCAGCGATTTTATGGAAATTGAACGCCAGCGCGGTATTTCCGTAGCCACCAGCGTAATGACTTTTGAATACAACAATACACTTATAAACCTGCTGGATACGCCCGGCCACAAAGACTTTGCAGAAGATACATACAGAACACTTACAGCAGTTGACAGCGTTATTCTTGTCATTGACAGTGTGAATGGGGTTGAAGCCCAGACACGCCGCCTGATGGAAGTGTGCCGTATGCGGGCAACACCTGTAATCGTATTCATCAATAAAATGGACAGGGATGGTAAAAACCGGTTTGATTTGCTGGAAGAAATTGAAAAGGAGCTAAACCTTCCATTGCACCCCATGGCATGGCCCATAAATAGCGGAAAAGATTTTAAGGGCGTTTATAATCTCGATAAAAAAAACCTTGTATTGTTTGCTGCCAATACAAAAGCAAACGATGAAGATATCATTGAAATTACTGATCTGCAATCACCTGTGTTGGATCAAAAGCTGGGCGATAAAGATGCGGCAACTTTACGGGACGATGTGGAACTGGTTGATGGTGTAAATGGTGAATTGGACGTGGCTGGTTATCTCGCCGGAAAAGTAGCACCTGTTTTTTTTGGAAGCGCCATCAATAATTTTGGTGTGCGGGAAATGCTGGATACATTTATCCGTATTGCGCCAGAACCACAATGCAGGCCTACTACGGTAAGAGAAATTTGCCCTGGTGAAGAAAAATTAAGCGGGTTTATTTTTAAGATACATGCCAATCTCGATCCAAAACACCGGGACCGTATTGCTTTTATGCGCGTGTGTGCCGGCAGGTTTGAAAGGAATAAATATTACCATCATGTACGCCTCGATCGTGATATCCGCTTCAGTAATCCATACAGTTTTTTGGCAAGAAGCAAGGATGTAATTGAAGAAGCTTATCCCGGCGATGTTGTGGGTTTATTCGACACCGGTAATTTTAAGATTGGCGATACGCTTACGGAAGGAGATAACTTTTATTTTACCGGGATACCTTCTTTTTCACCAGAAATTTTTAAAGAAGTGGTGAACAAAGATCCGATGAAAACAAAGCAATTGGAAAAAGGATTGCTGCAGTTAACGGATGAGGGTGTTGCGCAGTTGTTTACCCAATTTGGCGGTAATAAAAAGATTATAGGTTGCGTGGGTGAATTGCAGTTTGAAGTAATTCAATACCGCCTGTTACACGAGTACACTGCTTCTGTAGAATTCAGGCCCATGCAATTTTACAAAGCCTGCTGGCTTACGAGTGACGACCCAAATAAACTGAGCGACTTTGCCAGGTTTAAACAGGCTAATATTGCGGAAGATAAAGATGGTCATTTGGTGTACCTGGCGCAAAGCGAATGGTTTCTGAATACCGAACGGACCAATAACCCGGACATTACTTTTCATTTTACGTCAGAGATACATAAAGAAATGGTATAATGTTATTTGAAACAGCACGGCTGTTTGTGCGGCAGTTTACAAAAGCAGATCTGAATGACTTTTACCAGCTCTCATCTGACGCTGCAGTCATGCAATACATCAGGCCGCCAATGACGCGTGAAGCCTGTAATAATTTACTGAATGAATTGATTGAAGGGTATGCCAGGTGTGCCCATTTTGGGAGATTTGGGGTAATTGAAAAAAGCACACAGCAATATGTTGGAAATTTTTTGCTGCGGCCATCTTCATTCATGGGCGGAACAGAAATTGGATTCTCTTTTTTTCAACATGCCTGGAGCAAAGGCTATGGATCTGAGATTACGAGGGCCGGATTAGCATTTGCTTTTAGAATATTGAAATTGGAAATGGTCTACGCCGTTGCAGAAAAAGGAAATATTGCTTCGCAAAAGGTTTTATTGAAATGTGGTTTTGATAAGCGTTCTGATTTTATTGAGAATGGAAAAGCGTTGTGTTTATTTGAAATAAACAAATAATTACCAGGTGTCTTTGCTATTAATAACCGCCGGACAATCTTCACCAAATTCAAACTGATAAATACCATCAGATGAAGTTACAGGAGCATATTTCTTTTCCTGTAACTGATACACTTCAATTGTGTTTTTTTCCGGGTTAACTATCAGGCAATAATGTATTCCCTGTTGTTCATACGTTTCAAATTTAGTATGTCTGTCCCTGAGTGCAGTTGAAGGGAAAAGAATTTCTACTACAAGTGCAGGTGGAAAATCCAGGAAGCTTTTCTTAATTTCTTAACAAACAATTAATATATCAGGCCGTAAAATTATATCGTCAGCAACTTTATAATCAATACGATCGAACACACTGTATTTTTTGCAATTTTTTAGCGCTACTGTAAAGCCACTTCCCAATAACATAGATATTCGCTGATGTTTTGAAAGATGCGAAGGGCTCATCGCAATCGGAAACCCATCAATCAATTTCCAATTACCTTCCCAGAGTAAATAGTCTGCATACGTATAATGTGGTAATATTTTTGGGGAAAAAGCCATACCCCAAATTACAAATTACTATCCATGAGTATGCTGTTTGGTCTGCCGTTTTACTTCACCAGCATTACAATTCCTTTCTTAAATATTTCCCCACAAAAGGTGCTGGCTTTTAATACATAAACAAAGCCACCTGCATCCTGCAATTTTCCTTTGTAACGCCCATCCCAACAATTTAATGGATTGGTAGTATGAAATATTCTCACCCCAAAACGATCATACACAGAAAATTCGGTACGCTGCAAAAATCCTGCATACCTGCTGATGCCAAAGCAATCGTTTCTGCCATCGCCGTTCGGAGAAAAAGCATTCGGCATGTTAACCAGTAAATCACCTGAATGCGTAACCAGTACTGAAACTGTATCATAATTACTGCATCCGTTTACATCAGTTCCTTTAACAGTATACAAAGTGGAATTTGCTGGAGAAGAAAGCGGTTTGGCAATAATGGAATCATTCAAGCCGGCGGATGGTTGCCAAACATATACAGATGCACCTGAAGCGGATAATTGTGCAGCAGGTGTTGTACAATCAACATTATTCGAACTTGCAGCCTTTACGCCCGGCAACGGTAAAACTGTAACCAGGGTTGATAAAGTTGCAGCATCACCACAAGTTTTCTCCGTAATGTTTACGGTATATAAAGTAGTTTGCAAAGGCGAGGCTACAGGGCCGGCAATATTTGAAATGTCAAGTCCGGTTGAAGGTTGCCAACTGTAGATGTTACCGCCTGCAGCATTTAATTGTACCGTACTGCCCTTACAGGTGGATACATCAGGAGAAATGCCAAACACAGGTAATTGTTTGACGGAAACTTTTATTGAATCTGAACTGCTGCAATTTGAGCTATTGGTCACCGTTATATAATAGATGGTACTGCTTATTGGTGAAGCAATGGGATTTGGAATATTTACATTGCTTAATGTGGGTGAAGGCAGCCATGAATAGGCATTGCCACCGCTGGCATTTAATTG
>JBDUAY010000024.1:0-24622 GCA_040004415.1 Bacteroidota bacterium
AATCCATATCCATTATTTTCAATAACAAATATGACGGGTAAATCCCATACGGCCGCAGTATTCAATGCTTCATGAAAATCACCTTCGCTGGTACCACCATCGCCTGTAAACGCCAGTGACACTTTTTCTTCTTTTTTTAATTTGTACCCCAATGCAACACCGGCGGCAATGGCTAGTTGCGGGCCAAGATGAGATATCATACCACATATATGATGTTCTTTCGAGCCAAAATGAAAACTTCTTTCACGCCCCTTGCTATATCCTTCTTTGTTTCCCTGCCATTGCATAAATAATTTATGCAATGACATATTCCGGCTGGTAAATACACCGAGGTTACGATGCAATGGCATAATCCATTCATCCGGTTGCAAGGCAAGTGTGGCACCTGCCGCAATTGCTTCCTGGCCAATTCCACTGAACCATTTTGAAATTTTTCCCTGGCGCAGCAATACCAGCATTTTTTCTTCAATCATTCTTGGTAAAAGAATGCTCTTGTACAAATGAATCAGTTCTTCCGCAGAAATATTTTTTCTTTCAAATTGCATAACCTGGTATTACAATAATTGCCGCGAACAATATTATGAGTTTAAAAGAAAACAGGGTTATAACCTTTATTATTATTGCATTAATCTTGTCAAATTACGACTAATTCATAAAAATCTTCTGGTATAAAATATTTATTGGCCAGATCCTGCAATTCTTTTGCGGTAACTGATTTAATCGCTGCAACAGAGTCATAAAAATAATTTTCCGGCAAATTATTAAGAACGATATTCTTCCATTTTGCAATAATGTGAAAAGGCCCGTCAAGATCGCCCAGTACCGAACCGAGCATATAATTTTTTACCAGCAGCAGTTCGTCTTCTTTCACTGCTTCGTTGCGCAGCAGCGCCATTTCTTTGTATACTTCCTGTATCGTTGCTTCACAAACATCCCGTCCGGCTTCTGTGCTAATCATCCACGCACTATCAAAGTGATGATTTTGCATATAACTGTGTATGCCGTAGGTGTAGCCTTTGTCTTCACGTATATTGCTCATGAGCCTTGAACCAAAAAAACCACCAAACAGGTTATTAAGCACGGTTGATTTGGTAAAATCGGGGTGATGACGGTTAGGAAACGATCTTGCCATGCGTATTGATCCCTGTACGCCATCTTTATCATTTGTTATCCTGTATTTTTTTTCCCCTGATGAATGAATACGATGGGTTTTACCGTCTGCTGTTGCGTGACTATCAGTTTGTCCGAAATTTTTATTTAATTGTTCCTGTATATCTTTTGGAAGTTTGCCAGCAATAAAAATAATGTATTTGCTTTGTTGATAATATTCTTTATAAAATGCTTGCAAGGCAGGCCTGTTAAGGTCGTTATAAGCCGCTGCGGAACTGTATTTTCCATAGGGATGATCGATTCCATACACGTATTCATCGATCAGCCGGCCGGCAACAAATTCGCTCTTTTTTAAATTTACTTCAAGGCGCTGCTTATTATTTTGTTTATATAACTGTAATTCATCTTCAGAAAAAACAGCATCGGTCATTAATTCAGCAACTACCGGAAATAATTGTTTGGCGTGCTTATTTAAACAATGCAGTACAATACTGGCTGTTTCATTGTGCGCAGCCCGGTTAAGATAAGCACCATAATATTCAAAGTGTTCGTTTATTTCAAAAGCATTTTGTTTTGATGTACCGTTTTTCAATAAATAATTGGTAGCAGATGCAATCATATTTTGTTCTTCGTACCAGTTACCGGCAAAAAAAACCCATTCTACCTGCAGCACTTCTTCCGCGCCTGCATCAATGGCATAAACATCTATACCATTATCAAGCGTAAATTTAGTGCAGGGCTTCAGTTGCAAATTGAAATCGATGGCATCTTTTATAGGGGGAGCGATTGTTCTGTCTAACATATTTTTTATTTAGCTGCTTTATTAAAATATTTATTCCGCAGGTTTACAAATAGCATCGGTAAAATGCCGGAGCGCCCTCATTTTAAATTCAATTACACGTAAAGTAATAGCATTGCATACACAGCATCTCTAAAAAACGCAATACGCGCTACCTGGAAATCTTGTTTGGGATATTGATGGGTGTACGGTGCAGGTATATGCTCCTCATGCTTTTTCTTCTGCATAATAATAAAGCGTGTTGCTGTTATTTACATCAAAAATCTTCTGCGCATAGCCGCGTATTTCTTCACGTGTTATTGCATGATATTTGGTTAGCTCTTCATTTATAAGATCTGCATTACCCAGCAGTTCATACGTGGCAAGGCTGCTGGCGCGGTTCATAATACTCATATCTTCAAAAGCCAGCGCCGCTTCTGTTTTATTTTTTACTTTCTCTAATTCTTTTTCTTCAATCAGCACCGTTTTCATTTTTTCCAGTTCTGCTTCAACGGCCTTGTCCGCATCTTCCATCTTTACACCTTTTATCAGCTTGCCTTCAATGGTCATTATACCCGCATCTGTACTTCCAAACTGGTAACAATCTATGTTGCTGAATAATTGCTGCTCTTTTACAAGCGCCTGGTAAAGACGTGAAGAACCGCCACCACTCAATATATCTGTGATCAGTTCGGCTGCGTAATAACCATCCTCCAGCCGTGCATCCATATGCCAGCATTTATACAATGCATCAATGGGAACATTCGCTTTTACGATTTCTTTCCTTGGTGCAGTTTGCTTTGGTTCTACCGGTAACTGCCGGTTATATTTTTCACCGGATGGTATATTGGCAAACCATTTTTCTGCCAGTTCTTTTACCTGTGCAGTGGTTGTGTTGCCGGCTACAACAAGAATAGCATTTGCGGGACAATAGTGCTTAAAGAAAAATTTTTTTACATCTGTTATAGTGGCTTTTTCGATATGGCTTAGTTCTTTGCCAATAGTTTGCCAGCGGTACGGATGCACGGTGTACGCCAGTTCACGCATTTTAAACCACACATCGCCATAAGGCTTGTTAATATAATGTTCTTTAAATTCTTCCATCACCACTTTGCGCTGTACTTCCAAACTTTTTTTACTGAAGGCAAGGCTTAGCATGCGATCACTTTCAAGCCAAAAAGCTGTTTCTATATTTTCTGAAGGCAACTGGCAATAATAGTTGGTAAGATCATTGGTTGTATACGCATTGTTTTCTCCGCCCGCCACCTGCAACGGCTCGTCGTAAGAAGGTATGTTGATACTGCCGCCAAACATCAGGTGTTCAAACAAATGAGCAAATCCTGTTTTGGAAGGGTTTTCATCGCGCGCGCCTACATCATACAAAACATTCACCACTGCCATGGGGGTAGAACTATCTTCGTGCACCAATACCCTCAGTCCGTTGTCAAGGGTAAACTTATCAAATTGAATCATATTTTCTTTTAAAGAAAGGGCAAGTTATACTATTTTGACATTTGATTTAGCCAAATTGATTTTGGTCACAGCGGTGCTGCAATTGCGTTCAAATGCCAAAAGTTGATAATTATACAAATACAAACGGAATTGTTACACACAGAATAAAAAATCAAATAATGCTTTTTACCCTCAGGGTGAGCAGGAGTGGCGCCCCATTCCGGTAAACCAAAATCTTTATTTTCTCGCCGGTATTTTGCAGCGCAGCTTTGTAAGCTTGTATGTTCTTGCTAAAATTATTGTTAACGGCCATAATTACATCGTCTGGTAAAAAGCCAGCCTTCTCTGCGGGCGACCCCTTCATTACATCCGTTATCACTACTTCGTTATTAACCACATAAAAATTTAAACCGGTATAGGAATAATCAAACAGATCCCGGTAGTGTGTATTCGGCGTTATATAAACATCCCTTTTTTCGTAGTTAATAATAACATTAAAACGGCGCAACAGGTCATTACCAATCAGGCCTCCTAAATATGGATAGGAGGTAACATTAAACTCATCATCAAAAACATAGGCAGGAACTTTTCTGAACCGGTAAGGACCGAGGCGAAAGCTTTTCACCGTGGTTAACTCCATTTGCTTTTTGCCACCCAACCCTTCTACCTGTGTAAGTACTTTTTTTCTCTTGGGGCTGAACAATGTGCTGTCTTCTACAAAATCTGTAGACAATAACAGGCAAAGCCCCGCACCTGTATCAAAATAAAACCTGGCTGTTCTTTCTTCATTGTCTGTTATTCTCGCTTGCTGAATTAATAAATTTACCAGCAATGGCTTCAGCAAGAAACCGCCTTTCGGGTATTTGATGGATCCTTTTGAGTAAACATGTATCAGCGAACTGTCGTAATCAATCTTTACAATATAGCGGTTAAAAAAACTGTAGCCGATAATGCCGTCTATATGCTCTCCATATACACTGGTAAGAATATCATAATCGTTGATGTGAAAATTTAAACTGTCTATACGCATGCCCGGCAAGTACAAAGTATTATTATAGGCAAAACTCACTTTTCGTATACCGGCAATACCACGGATAGTTTTTTCTGATAGTTGCGTAGGTATTTTTAACTGGGTTACCGTCTCTGAATCCAGGGAAATGCCGCCGCTGCCAGTATCAAGAATAAAATTCAGCGAGTCCTTGTACTCATTTAAAAGGCCTTTTATCAGGATTACTCCACCACTAAACTGCCTGAAAGAAAAGCTGGTTAACAATTTGGCAGGTGGTTGTACAAATTCTTCCTGCGCCTGCGCAAAACAAGGAACTGATAAAGTAATAAGCAGCGTTAGTATGATACGATAATCATTGCGTCGCACAGTCTGGGAGTTTGTAAGTAATTCGGTCAGGTTCCCTGCAATTTCTTGCAATGTACCAATGGCTTTTGTTGGTTTACAAGTTACAACAAGAGAAACAATAAATGTTAACCGTTTATGTATTTAAAGTAAAATATCTTTGCTTTTATATGTCAATACAAACCGTTTTTATTCTTGTTTATAACCATCTGTAAAACGATCATTGTTGTTTAACGGTTGCAGCTTGTTACTCATACACAGCATAAAAAATTTTGCGCCGGCGGGTTGTCTTGACATGATGATTACAACAACCATTACATTCTAATAACAAAATTATGCAAATACGTCTTTCCTTCCTGGTGATATCAACCTTGTTATTGGCAGCTGCGCATGCAGACGGCCAGCTAAACAGAACGCCGCCTGGTTTGTCTGCTATCAAAGAATATGATTTGAAAAAAGATATCTACGCATTGGCGGGTGATCATTTTCGCGGACGAGAAGCCGGCACGCTGGATGAATTAAAAGCAGCGGTATGGTGGGCCGTTATACTAAGGGCTACGGGTTTAAAACCTGCCGGTGACGATGGCACTTATTTTCAATATTTCTCTATGTGGCGCAACCGCATTTCCGCCACCAGCACTGTTAGCATTGCTGATCATTCATTGCAACTATGGCAGGATGTATTGATTGCGCAAACAGCTCCGGCAATTTTATCTGTTCCGGTGGTGTATGCCGGCAATGCGTCAAAAGAAGATCTGGATAAATTTGATATAAAAGGAAAGGCAGTGGCAGTGCAGGTTTCAGCTGATGGGATTAATTTGAATGTTTCGTTACCAGAAAGACGGTATCCATCGTATGTTATGCGTAAATACAGTGCGGATTTGCTGGCAAGAGGTGCGGTAGCTATTATTTTTATTGCCGATGCTATGGGTGAAAAAAGCTGGAGCCAGGTATTACCGGCGCTTACCCGCGGATTATATGATACAGAAGACGGGCCTAACGCCAGTACAACTGCGAAACCGCCTGTGATTTGGATACATGGCAAAGATGCTGACCGGGTAAAAAATAATCCCACGCTTTCCATTCATCTTACTGTTGAGCGGTTTGAATATCCTTCTGTAAATATCGTTGCAAAAATTGACGGTACTGATGCGGTACTGAAAAACGAATATGTTTTATACAGCGGTCACAATGATCACGATGGCATTCGTCAGCCATATGGAAATGATTCAATTTATAACGGCGCCGATGACAATGCTTCCGTAAGTGTTGCCATGCTGGCCATTGCAAGAGCGTTTAAACAATCGCCTGGTAAACGATCGGTCCTGTTTGTTTTTCATGGTGCAGAAGAAAGAGGTCTGCTTGGTTCAAAATGGTATGCGAATCATCCAACTGTTCCCAAAACTTCTATTGTTGCAGTGTTGAATGGCGACATGATTGGACGCAATAATCCCGATAGCGCAGCTTTACTGGGCGTTCAACCGCCGCATCGTAATTCTGCCGATTTAGTAACGATTGCGATGGAAGCCAACAAAGAAGGCCCGGCATTTAAACTGGATACCCTGTGGGATAAACCAACGCATATTGAGAACTGGTATTTCAGGAGCGATCATTTGTCCTATGCACGTGCGGGATACCCGGCCATTTTCTATTCTACGCTGCTGCATCCGCTTTATCACACACCCATGGATGAGCCGGGCATCATTGATATAAAAAAATTAAAAAAGATGGCAGACTGGATGTACCGTACAGGGTGGAAGCTGGCGAATAATGTTTCAAGGCCTACAATTGATGCTGGTTTTAAGCTGGAACGGTAGTACGGAAAACGTAAGGCATGAGGCCCGGGCGAAACAGGCTATCTTTTAGCGATTCTCGCACGATTGGCGTCTCAGGTATCCCGATTTCAACTTTCCTGTATTACTTTTGTTATCAGAAACAATACGATGATTATGGAATTTGCAGCACTCTATCAAAAAGCACTGAACTTTGAATTTCTTACTATAGAAGAGGGCGTGTATTTATTTGAAAAAGCCCCGTTGGCGGAAATCATGAATATTGCCAATGAACTCCGGAAAAAACAGGTGCCCCATCAAAAAGTTACCTGGATTATAGACCGCAATGTAAACACCACCAATGTATGTATTGCCAATTGCAAGTTTTGTAATTTCTACAGAATTCCCGGCCATGCAGATGCGTATGTAACAGATATTGAAACCTATAAACGTAAAATTGATGAAACATTCCGGTACGGAGGTGAACAGTTATTGCTGCAGGGTGGGCATCATCCGGGGTTAGGTCTTCAGTATTATACAGATACTTTTAAAGAGCTGAAAAAATTATATCCTGCTTTGAAATTGCATGCGCTCGGGCCCCCTGAAGTAGCACATATTACAAAACTTGAAAAATCTACCCATCGCGAAGTGCTAATGGCATTGAAGGCCGCCGGACTTGATTCATTGCCAGGACCTGGCGCAGAAATACTGGTAGACCGCGTTCGGAGATTAATCAGCAAAGGAAAATGCGGTACAGAAGAATGGCTCACCATTATGCAGGAAGCGCATAAACTTAATCTTACTACTTCTGCCACCATGATGTTTGGCCATGTGGAAACCATTCACGAGCGTTTTGAGCACCTGGCGAAAATCAGGGAGGTACAGGCTAAAAAGCCGGATGGCGCAAAAGGCTTTATTGCTTTTATACCATGGACTTTCCAGGATGTGGACACACTACTTACACGTATCCGCGGTGTTCATAATTTAGTTACCGGGGAAGAATATATCCGCATGATTGCCATGAGCCGCATCATGCTTCCCAATGTAAAAAATATACAGGCATCCTGGCTAACTGTTGGCAAGCAGGTAGCACAAATTTGTTTGCATGCCGGTGCCAATGATTTCGGATCTATTATGATCGAAGAAAATGTAGTAAGTGCTGCCGGTGCCCCTCATCGTTTTACTTATAAAGGAATACAGCAAGCTATTTCTGAAGCTGGTTTTGAGCCACAGTTACGCAATCAGCAATATGAGTTTCGTGAACTGCCGGCCACCATAGAAGAGCAGGTTATTAACTACTGAAAAAGAATATTATTGAAAAGCCTCCGTAAACAGGGGGCTTTTTTATTTCCTTTTCCTGGTCTCCAATCCAGCTTTGACTTTCCGGCAGGTTGAAGATGATTTAAACACCCCGGCTGGAAAGAGATGGATAATTGAATAAAAAAGATCTTAAAAAGCTTTCATTTTTTTCTGTTACAGACATTGGATAGTAAGTAAAGTACCCGTAAAATATCACCTTATACCTGCGTTGGTTCAATCCACTTACATCAGCAGGAAAAATAACGCCGCTTCGATGGCGACGCGATTCTCCGCACTAACAATTGAAAAAATTGTGAATGAGTTACTCCATATAAACCCTTAACACTATTTGAATAAGTACCTATAAGCCAATAATACATAGTGTTTTGTTGTTATAATAGAATATTTGCACTTAGACCTATGAGCCCTCTTCACTTTAGAAAACTGCTGCGCGTGGCCGTAATGATTATTGCGGTGGCTTTTCTGTATAGTTTTTTTGCATGGTACCTGTTATTTACTGCATCCAAAGAAAATAAGCGGCTGGCCGAAATAGTTAGCCTGGCAGACGATCAGCGGGTGTTAGGTCAACGCATTTCAAATTCATGTTTGTTGCTTTTATTGAATACTGAACTTACTGATTCCGTTTCTTCCGGGACGCGCTGGAAGCTTACATCAAATATTGATTTTTTTGAAAAACAGCATACAGCCTTACTACTTGCGTTAAATGAAACGGGGCCGGGTAGAAAAGTACAGGCCATGCAACTGTACAATGATGTAAATCGCAACACAATTAATTTTATTGAAACCGGGAAAGAAATAATTGCCGCAGATCATTTACGGCTCGTTACCAGTAATGAAACATTTACAAACCAGTTGCGCCTGCAGGAAAGTAAGCTATCAGCAATACTGGAAACCGTTAACCATCTATACCTTCCGCTCATAATTGAAAAAGAAAAAAACAGGGGGAAAATAAATACTGGAAAATTTATTTCACTGCTGGTCGCGTTGACTTGCCTGCTGCTGCTTGTAATCGAGCCATTCCTGCGCAGCAGTAAAAATAACCTGGATCGTTTACAACTTGCCAAAGTTGAATTACTGCAGGAAAAACAATACCTGTCTTCCATATTAAATTCTCAAACCAATTACGTTATCCGGCTTAACCACCAGGGCAATTTTACTTTTGCCAATCCTGAATTTTTGAAAACATTCGGATATGATTATGAGCGCCTTATTCACACGCCTTACTACAATACTATTTTTCCAAAAGACATACAGCGTTGTAAAGAAATAGCGGAAAAATGCTGGCAAAATCCAGGACAAATTTCAAGGATACTGATACGTAAGCCAATTAAAAATACAAAGCATTTTTTATGGACTGAATGGGAGTTCATTGCGCTGTTTGATGATGATGGTTTTATAATGGAATTACAGGGTATTGGCTTGGATGTGTCAGCAAAAATTCTGGCACAGCAAACCAGCGAAGAAGCCATTCAAACACTTTCCTATGCCATGAGTTATGCGCGCATGGGCTCCTGGAAGTACAATTTGGAAACCAAAGAGTTTATAATGAGCGCAGAGATGAAATCATTATTAGGTCTTACCGATAAAGACCCGGAGATTATTTCCATGGACGACTACGTAAAAACTTTTGTTATACCAGAAGATCTGCCCCTGGTTGAAGCAGTCTCAAAAGAAATTGCTGAGCGCGCACATGATAAAAATTACGAGTCTGCTTTCTCATACCGCATTATAAACAAACAAGGTTGCCTGCGTTATATTTTCACAAAAGGCAAAGCAATGAATGAACAATTCCGGTTTGGCATTGTACAGGATATTACTACACACAAAGAAGCAGCGCAGGCTTTGCAAAAAAGTGAACAACAATACCGTCTGCTGGCAGAACATTCAGAAGATATCATCAGCGTTCATTCAGCAACCGCTGTAATAGAATACATTTCGCCTTCTGTACAAACCGTGTTGGGTTACACTGCAGAAGAAGTTACCGGAAAAAACATTATGGAGTTTGTGCATCCCGAAGATCACAGCAGGTTTACCACAACAGATGATTCAGTTTCTATTTACAATTCTCCGCTACTGTTGCTTCGTTACCGGATGCTTCATAAAGATGGCAGCCATATCTGGCTTGAAAGTATTATAAAGCCAGTAAAGGAAAATGGCGGCGTACAGAAACTTATTTGCACATCACGCAATATTACAGAACGTAAGAAAACAGAAGCGCAAAAAAGTAAATTACTGGAAGAAATAAAGCATTCTGAAGGATTATTGCGATCTGTCATTGATGCAACACCAGATCTTATTTTTATAAAAGATACCAGCTACCGGCACCTGATGGTAAACAAGGCATACGCGGATTTGCTGAACCTGACACCAGAATATATCATTGGTAAAAATGACCTGGAGATTGGTTTTGCAGAAGAACAGGTAAAGGGGAATACTAAAAAAGGAATCCGCGGATTTTGGGAAGATGATGCTGACGTTATCAGCACAGGTTGCACAAAAAATATTACCGAAGAAAGTGCTTTCATGAATGGCGAGCTTCTTTTCTTCAGTATTGTAAAGGCACCCCTGAGGGATCTTACAGGAAGCATATGGGGGGTGCTCGGATTTGCGCACAATATTACAGATATAAAAAAAGCAGAAGCGCAAAAAGAACATCTGCTGTCGGAAGTAAAACAATCAGAAAAGCTTTTCAGAACTGTTATTGATGCCACGCCCGACTGGATATTTATTAAAGATGCGAATCATCGGTTTTTGATGGTCAATAAAGCATATGCAGACTCATTAGAACTTACGCCAGAACAAATGGTTGGCAAAACAGATATTGATCTTGGTTTTTCTGAAGCAGTGGTAAAAGGAGATGCAGAGAATGGTGTGCGCGGCTTCTGGGCAGATGATGACGAAGTAATTAAAAGTGGCCAACTGAAACATGTGCCTGAAGAACTTAATATTTTCAATGGCTCGCTTAAATATTTCAGTACTACCAAAGTGCCTTTGTACGATGAAAAAGGAAAGATATGGGGGCTACTGGGCTTCTCTCATAATATAACTGAACTAAAACAAGTAGAAGGAAATTTAAGAAAGAAAGACCAGTTATTGCAGGCCGTTTCAGAAGCGACACACCAGCTTATTGGCAATAAAAACCTGGAAGAAGCTATTGGCGAAGGCGTATACCTGTTGGGTGTAAAAATGCAGGTTGACATAATAAGTGTATATAAAATGCTATATGGACCGGCTAACCAGATTAACATGGAGCACCTGATTAATTGGAATACTACAGATGCTGAATCGCATCACAATAAAGAAATCATTTCCTTTCCTTTCCCTGCTACTTCATTTGTTTTACAAACACTGCAACAGAACGAAATCTATTCATCGCTGGTTAGTGAACTAACAAATGAAGAGTTAAAACAATCATACAAGCAAAGGCATGTAAAATCTATTGTATTGATTCCCATTTTTGTAAAAAACATTTTATGGGGTCATATCGCTATTAAAGAATGTAAATCGGAAAGACGGTGGACAGCCACCGAGTTTACCATATTACATTCTTTTGCAGCCACACTCGGCGCGGCGATAGAGCAACGTGGGTTGCAACAGGAAATTATGCAAGCTAAAGAAATAGCCGAAAAGGCAAGTCGTGCCAAAAGTGAATTCATGGCTAACATGAGTCATGAGCTGCGTACACCCATGAACGGTATCATCGGGTTTACTGACCTGGTGCTTACAACAGATTTGCAGAAAGCGCAGCGTGGTTATTTGCAGAATGTGCAAAAATCTGCACGCGGGCTCCTCAATATCATTAACGACATACTCGACTTTTCAAAAATTGAAGCAGGTAAATTATTTATTGACGATACATCATTTCAACTGAATGAATTGGTGGAAGAAGCCATTGATCTGCTGAATGTACAGGCACATGAAAAGAAGCTGGAAATCATTTTCTGGTCGCACCCCGGCTTACCATCTGTTGTAAACGGAGACCCTGTTCGTGTAAGACAAATACTTGTGAATCTGCTGGGTAATGCTATCAAGTTTACTGCTAAAGGAGAAATATGCATCGAAATAAAACAGGCTGCAGATGCATATGAAAAGGATGGCAAAAAATACAGTCCGATAAATATCACGGTAAAAGACTCTGGTATTGGTATAGCAGCGGAAAAAGTAAATAAAATCTTTGAGGGTTTTACGCAGGCAGATTCCTCTACCACCAGGAAGTATGGTGGCACCGGTTTGGGATTAACCATTTCAAAAAGCCTGGCAGAATTAATGGGTGGTACGCTTACTGTTGCCAGTGAAATTGGCTTCGGAAGTACTTTTACATTGCAGCTTACGCTGGAAGTATATGATGACACGCCGCTGATGAAACCCGGCAGTAAGCCATTGTTACGGCATGTAATGGTAGCGGATGATAATAAGACCAACCGCGATTTTATAAAAAATATTTTTGATTACCTGCAAGTGAAATGTACAATTGCCGGCAGCGGTGCAGAGGCACTGAAAATACTGGATAGCGAAGAACAAGTATTCGATCTTCTAATTTCTGATTATCAAATGCCTGAAATGGATGGGATGATGCTGGCAAACCAGGTAAGGGGAAGATCAAACTACGCTTCTGTTCCTGTAATATTGATGCTTTCCCCGTTGGAAAAAAATGTGCATGGATATCATCCTGATAAAAATGGCACCACCCGGCTGCTTCCGAAACCTATAAAATTACAGGAACTTGATAACTTGCTATCAACACTATTCAGCAGCCATGTTGCCGCGGGACAACGATATGTTGAAAAGCCAATAATAAAAAAGATAACACGGGAAGCTACAATATTGGTAGCAGAAGATGATCCTGTAAATATGTTGCTGATATGTGAAGTGCTGGGTAAAATGGGCCTTCATGTTTTGAAGGCTACCAATGGCAAAGAAGTTATTGAATTGTTGCTTGACCATACACCGGATATCATTTTTATGGATGTTAATATGCCTGAAATGGATGGTTTTGCAGCTACTGCGCAAATACGTCTTTTACGGGAACCGGTTTGCAGAATACCGGTAATTGCGCTTACTGCTGATGCTATGAAAGAAGATCGCGACCGCTGCATACAAGCCGGCATGAATGATTATATATCGAAACCTTTCCGGCTGGAAGAGCTTGAAAATGTGTTGAAGACATACCTGGTTACTGCATAGTAACTGTTTATCTGAACCGCCTGAGGCGCCTTATGCAAGAACGATTGCCAGCCTGATAAAATACATATACAGTTTACAATAGCTCAAAAATGTAACACAAAGCCCAATTTGATAACTACAAATAAGTTCTCATTAACCTGGTTATAGAACTATACAGGTGATCCAATCGGCCGGTGGCAATTTCTCTCTATCTTTATCTGGCCTGCAATCTGCCATTTTACCAAAACCTACCGAATGCAAAACTGGAGAATCAAACTATCCCTGTTTATAAATTATTATGTATTTGCCATTTTATTAAATAGTTCCGGCGTAGCTATTTTAAATGTACAAAATAGTTTTGGGGTTACTAAAAGCGCCGCGTCATGGATTGACCCCTGCAAAGATTTGAGCATTGCTTTAGTATCCTTCCTGGTCTCGTCTTATATTACAAGGTTTGGATACAAACGTGCTATGATGGTATCGCTTGGTGTGATTGCCATTGCTTGTTTCATCATTCCAAATACGCCCGGCTTCTTAGCTGTAAAACTATTATTCGTGGCTATCGGCTCCTGCTTTGCGCTTATAAAAATGTCGGTGTACAGCATTATTGGCATCATAACAAAAGATGCAAAAGAACATATCAGCCTCATGAATTTTATTGAATCATTTTTCATGATAGGTAATCTTACTTTATATTTTTATTTCAGTTCCTTTGTTGATAACGCACATCCACAATCTACTTCCTGGTTAAATGCTTTCTATTTACTGGGCGGGCTTTCATTACTGGCTGTTATTTTATTGATGGGTGCTAAACTGGATGAATCTGCCGCAAAATCTGCCAGCAAACCATTGGCGGCTGAGTTCACAGAAATGTTTACACTCATGTTCAAACCAATTGTGCTGGCATTTATTGCTTCGGCATTTTTTTATGTTCTGATTGAACAAAGCATCCAGAATTTCCTACCTACATTTAACAATAAAGTTTTGATGCTACCGGCTGCGTTAAGCATCCAGATGAGCAGTATCCTGGCCGGGTCTACTGCATTGGGGCGATTTCTTGCCGGACTCGTATTAAAAAAATTCAATTGGTTTTACGTATTGCTTGGTTGCCTCTTGCTGGCTACGGTATTAATATTTGTAGCATTACCATTGGCAAAAGATTCCGTTGGCAAAACATATACCGGGTGGGGCGATGCACCGCTTGCAGCTTTTATGTTTCCGCTGATAGGCTTGTTCCTGGCACCTATTTATCCATCCATTAATTCTGCCATTTTAACATCATTGCCAAAACCAAAGCATGGATTGATGTCTGGCCTGATTATTATATTCTCTGCATTGGGCGGAACTACCGGTTCGCTTATTATGGGTCGTGTTTTTGATGCAGATAAAACCGGTGGCCAGCATGCATTCTATTTTTCATTGATCCCGATAGGCATTCTTATGGTATGCTTGCTAATATTCAGAAGATTACAACAAAAAGCTTTAGCGGGGGTCTGAATATCATCCTTCAACACAATTTACTTTTTATGGCTGAGCAGGAAATATTTTTTATTGAGACACTTGGATCGCTGTATAAAGATATCCAGCTGCAAAAAGTTTTTCCCGACTCTAAATATTTCGTGGATTGTACACCCAGGGGAGATGCGTCTGTCATTTTAAATCAATATGAAAAAGAAAACGATGAAGCTGGATTCGATTTAAAAAAATTTGTCACCACGCATTTTATTTTCCCGGATGATTGTATAAGTCTTTACAAATCCGAAAATAAACCCATCATGCAGCACCTGGAAGAATTGTGGGATGTGCTTACCAGGCAACCTGAGGCCGCTCAGGGTGGCACGTTAATATCGCTTCCGTATTCTTATATTGTACCGGGTGGACGCTTCAGGGAGATATATTACTGGGACAGTTATTTCACCATGCTTGGATTGCAGGCTTGTAAACGAACTGATATCATGCAAAATATGGTTGACAATTTTGCCTGTCTCATCGATACATTTGGTTTCATTCCCAATGGTAACAGAACGTATTATCTCAGCCGTTCGCAGCCGCCTTTTTTTACGCTGATGATAGAACTGCTGGCGGAAGAAAAGGGTGAAAACATTTTAGTAAAATATTTGCAGCAAATAGAAAAAGAATATAATTTCTGGATGGATGGAGAAAACAATCCCGATCCTGTGAATAATGCATACCGCCATATAGTGCGTTTGCCAGATGGTAATGTGCTAAACCGGTATTGGGATGAGAAAAATACCGCCCGGCCAGAAGCTTACCGGGAAGATACGAATGCAGCAAAAAAATCTGGTGATGTAGAAATGGCGCACCGGCATATTCGAGCAGCGTGCGAGTCTGGTTGGGACTTTAGCAGCCGCTGGTTTAACGACGGTATAAATATGGGCACAATACAAACTGCATACCTCATCCCGGTTGATTTAAATTGCCTTTTGCTGCATACAGAAGAAGTACTGCAAAAAATCTATTCGATTAAAAAAGAAACCAACCTGGCTGACGCATTTGCGCAAAAAATAATCAACCGTAAAAAAAGCATTCAACAATATTGCTGGAATGAAAACAAAGGTTTTTATTATGATTATCATTTTGTTGAACAAACGCAAACAGATCAATTTACATTGGCAGCGGTGTATCCTTTGTTTTTTTCGATAGCAGATAATGCACAGGCAGAAAAGACGGCAAAAATTATAGGAGAAAAATTTTTGCAACCGGGAGGTTTATTAACTACACTGAATAAAACGGGTCAGCAATGGGATGTTCCAAATGGATGGGCGCCGTTGCAATGGATGACGTACAAAGGCTTAAAAAATTACGGTCATACCCACCTGATCAATCAGATAAAAAACCGCTGGATGGCGGCAAACGAAAAGGTCTATGCTGCCACAGGCAAAATGATGGAAAAGTATGATGTTACTGACACTGTTTCCAAAGCTGGTGGCGGCGAATATCCTAACCAGGATGGTTTTGGATGGACAAATGGCGTCTATTTAAAGTTTAGCCGGGAGACCTGATTTACAGGCCTTTATTTAATGTGCTGCGCTGAGCATTCATCCTGAATCTATGGTTTGTGGGTATTGATACGTCATTATTGCAGTCACAAAAATTGGTGCGTGGTTTGATTATTCAGCTAGTAAATCTGAACAACGAAAATGACCAGAAAACAACCTTCCTTATCGCTTTGTATCGTCCTGGATTTGATAGGATGCGCTTCCTATATTTTCCCTGGCGTGGGTGAACTGGCTGATGCCGTATGGGCACCTATTTCCGGTATTATTTTCTATATTATGTTTGGAAGCTGGAAAGGCGCCCTCTTTAATTTTACTGAAGAAATTTTGCCTGGTACAGATATTATTCCAACATTCACGATTGCCTGGTTTATGCAATATTTTGCCCGCAAAAAAGAATCGGTAACAATACGAAGAGCAGCATAAAAATTTATCCGGCACAAGAAAAACGTATCATATTTCCTGCACCACGAAACATATCATCCAATAACAAAGCGGTAGCCAATTCCCTTAATAGTTAAAATCTCAAGATTTTCATCTTCTTTAAGATAACCACGAATTTTATTAATGTACACATCCAGGTTGCGGCTGTTAAAGAATGAATCATTGCCCCATAAAAGATTCAGGATATTTTTCCGATCGATGATTCCATCGCGGTTTTCATATAATATTTTCAGTATTTCGCTTTCGCGGTATGATAATTTTTTCTCTACAGCGTTAATCACCAGCAGCTGACGGTTGGTATAGAAATAATATTTTCCCAACTGAATGCTTCCAGTAGAAATATCAACCGCTTTGCCATCTTTTTTGCGCAAGACATTTTCTATACGAACAATAAGTTCTTCCATACTAAAAGGCTTTCTTATATAGTCGTTACCCCCTAATGTAAATCCTTTTACCACATCGCTGGTTTGTGTTTTGGCAGTAAGAAAAAGAATAGGAACCTGTTTATTCAGGACGCGGATTTCTTCGGCAATCTCAAACCCATCTTTATTCGGCATCATGATGTCGAGAACGCACACATCTGGAAATATTTTTTTATACACATCGAAAACTTTTGCGCCGTCACTTTCCATATGCACTAAAAAGCCACGGCTTTGCAGGCTTTCTTTTACAATTTTTCCAAGAAATAATTCATCCTCTGCATATAAAATAGTAACACTCATGGGTTGCCAATTTTAAAAGCTTTTTTAATTACTTTCCTTCCATTACCGTAATCTATTACAGAAGCTTCTTTGAAAGGAAGTTTAACTGAAAAACTGCTTCCGTCGCCCAATTTACTTTTCACTTCAATAAAACCCTGGTGTCTTTGTACGATATGATTTACATAACTTAAACCAAGTCCATAGCCTTTTATATTGTGTCTGTCGCCACCCGGTACTCTGAAAAATTGCTCAAACACTTTATACCGGTATTCAGGCGCTATACCAATACCATTATCACTTATATTCAGTTCAATATATTTTATATGATCAGTAATATGAATATTTATCATGGGGTTTCCCTTGCTGTATTTTAGCGCATTGTCAAGCAGGTTGTACAGCACACTAGTCATGTGCAACCGGTCAGCTTCTATCACAAAATTTTCTCCGGTTGTTTCAACAGAGGTAACAGCATTGGTTTTATCAAATTGTAACTTCATGGACGCAACCACTTCGGTCGCCAGTTCTGCCAGGTTAAATTGCTCCTTGTTGACAGTAATTTCTTTTTTTTCATACAGCGATAATTTCAATACTTTATCAACCAGCAAACCAAGCCGCTGCAATTCATTGCCAGATATATCAAGATACTCTTTGGTGCGTTGTGGATCTTGCAGCGCATTAAAGTTTTTCAGTGCTTCAATGGCAACGCTAACAGTTGCTATCGGCGTCTTTAATTCATGTGTTATGTTACTGATGAAATCATTTTTGAACTGTGTCAGCTTTTGCTGTCTTACCAGGTTGCGGTACATCAGCAAAAAAGATGCAATAGTAATTCCCACCAATAAAAAAGAAATTAATATGGGTTGCCACATTTTTTTTAGTACATACGAGTTTGTATTTATAAAGTCAAGCTGAAAAATACGCGGTTTCAAAAAGCCAACCGTTACCTTATTATTTTCTATATCCGGCAGCTCTTTTTTTCCTGCAGCAATAGTATCAGCAAGACGAACGATAAAAGACAGGTCGATTTTTTGGTTTGTCAGCGCTTGTCGATAATGCGCTGTAACGTCTTTAACAGTGATAGAATCATGCATCGAATCCACTCCCCGCAAAAAATCAAACACCGGCCCCCCATCAGGCAATGTTTTACGAAATTCATATCGCATGTTTGAATCGTGTTGTTCCCGTGGATTTCCATGATTCATTGTAATAACCATGGCCGTCTGAATTTTCCTATTGTGTTCAGAAGAATCACTGATTCGCTCCTGTAATACTTTGGTCATGTTCATTATGCCCTGTTTATCTTCAACACGAATATGTATATTGGAATCAAGATTTAGTTTGGACGCCTGCAAGCGAAAAATGGTTTCGCGAAAAAGGATATTGGTCCGCACACTGAATAAACGTTTTTCCTCCCGATAATTATTTGTCAGCCAGTATACCTGGAACACGGTAATGATTAGTATAGTAAGCGCCATAAAAAAAACAGGCGCACGTAATTTATTTTTCATACACTATGCAGGTCAGTTTTTTTAACCCCCTGCTCATACAAAAGTATTTATTTCTTTCCCCCTGCCTGCATTGCATTAACCTTAATTAACATTAAAGCAAGCCATATTAACCTGTTTTGGATGTGCTGGTTAATAGTTTTGAGAAAATATTAGTTATGAAAAAAGTATTGATTACGGTTATCGCTGGTCTTAGTATTCAACTCGCCGTAGCACAGGCGAAAGAAGGCAAAATAATTTACGAACGAAAAACAAATATGTATAAACGTTTACCACCCGAAAACGAAAACATGAAAAGCATGTTGCCAGAATTTAATATAAGCAAGGAGCAATTACTATTTTCGGGCGATGAATCTGTTCTTACTTCGTTGCCCGACGAAACGGATATCCGCGACCAGGCTGGAAAAGGCCAAGATGGACCGCGCATGAATTTTCATATGGGTGGCGGAAATGGTGAGACCTATAAAAATTATGCCACACAAAAAATGGTAGAGCTAACAGAACTGGGACCAAAAAAGTATATTATTGAAGACACGTTGAGAAAGCTAGCCTGGAAATTAAGTGATGACACGACAATTGTTAAGGGCTACCACTGTAAAAAGGCGGTCACTAAAAATAAACAGGGTGATAATATCACTGCATGGTATACAGAGGACATTGCGATACCCAGCGGGCCGGAACAATTTGGTGGATTACCCGGATTGATTTTAAAAATGGACATTGGCGACAGCTGGATAGTATTCACTGCAACTGATATTCAAATAAGCGCTGATAAACAATTGGTAAAAGCACCATCGGGCGCAAAAAAAATTACCCGGCAAGAATTTCAAAAAATGATGGACGAAGCGTTTGGCCCATCTACCGGCGGCCCGCAGATACGAATCATTACAAGAGAAGGCGGGGGAGCGCATAATTAAATAAGCTAACATAATACAAAAACCAGGAAGCTGCTTCCTGGTTTTTGTATTGATTCACTTTAGGGATTATTATCGAAGGTGGAGGCAGCCGCCAGTTAAATAAACCCTGTTGTTTAAACTGTGCCTTAAAGAGCCTGTGCCAGCGGGGACTAATACTATATAATCTATTTAATCCAAATTCAAACAATTGCTATGCCGGAAGATATCAGGCAACTCACATATTCTTACCGTTCCTTATCACCTGTATATTATTTTGCCGGCCGGGAGCAGCAATATTTTTACCGGCAAACCGGCTGATATTATACGTAAAGCTTAATTGGAAAAAACGTCTCAACACATTATAAGAAACATCTTCAATATAATTTTGATTACTGTTGCGGCTGATGCCAATGTTCTGACTCAATATATCGTACACCTGTAACCGCAATTCCCCTTTCTTATTTTTGAATACTTGTTTGGCAATGCCGGCATTCCAAAGAACTGCGCTTACATCATATCCTTGTGATAAACCGCTGCGGGTAGTATAATCTACATCACTGGCAAAACTAAATCCTTTTGGAAAATAAATATTCGTTTCACAGGTATAATGCTGGTTCCAGTATTGCACATTTTGCTGATTTTGCAACGAATAACCAACATTGTTGTAAATGATTTCAGCACCTGCACTAAAATCAAATATTTCCTTATAGCCATAGTTAAGGGTTATTTCCTGCGATGCATTCAATGTGTTAATATTATTTTTTTGGGTATTTATAAAACTAATATTGCGGCTTTGTGAAACTGAACTGTTGAGATTAAGTTTACTTTTTATCATTTTTATTGGGAAACCCCAGGAAGTGTTAACATCAATATTATACGCACCATTGGCGTTTACAGGTTGTGTTATTCGCTGGCCCTGTGCATTTAGCTGATCTGCATCTACAATTTTGTTACCCGTAACACTGGCATTTAACGCGGCAAAAAAACTGGTATGGCGATAAGGATCAAAAGAAATATAATCGGCTTGTAAACGATGATTATATTCCTGTTTAAGATCAGGGTTACCGATTTTAATATTGAGTGGATCTGTATTATCGGCCAGGGGTTGCAATTGTGTTACAGAAGGCTGCCGCGTGTAAGTGTTATAAAGAAGCCTGAAATTTTTAAACGAATTAATATTGTACTGCAGGTTAGCATTCGGTAAAAAATTTACAAATGACCGGTCAATACCGCTGTCTAAGCCCATTTCACGAAAATCACTTTTCAACAGTGAACGCTGCACCGCCGCACCAATAGCAAAATTGAATTTGTTTTCTTGCTGGTAGCGCCAGTTGATACCCGGGCGGTAATAATAATAATTGCTGGAAAATTTATTTGTGAGTGAGCCATTTAGAATATTGTATTTGCCGCTTGCTTTATCCAGGTCAAAAGTGTTTTTATCTGAAAGACTGTGTGTGGTGTTGACATTATAACTAAACTCCAGCAATGATTTTTTCGATAATGGCTCTGTATACGATAAGAAAGTACCGAAGCTTTTGCTGTTGTTGCGTTGATTGTAGACCTGGTTCAGGGTGTCACTTTGCTGCAGCGATCCATCTGGCAGGTAATAATTATTCTGCGACAACAAGCTGCCATCACTATTGTTGTCATTGATATTTAATGAGAGGTTTGCAGATAAGGTTCGTCCTTTTTTTGAAAACCGGTGCCGTAGCAAAGCGGCGTTCTTCCAACTAAACCCTTTACCGGTCTGAAAAGAATTGGCATAACCATTATTTAAAGCTGTACCATTGGTTGCGGTTGAATTATACCTGCTGTCTGCATAATATTGCGATTGCTGCCAGTTAACTGAAGAATTAAGTCTGATCGAATTTGCCGTATCAATTTTATAGTCGCCAGTAAAATTGGCGCGATGATTTTCATTCGTATTATTTGAACTACTCTCTTTTACGGTATGGAAATTATTTCCGGGTAATAGCCATTGCTGGTTTATTTTCTCCATCTTATTTGTTTGCATGCGGTTATAAAAATAACTGCTCATAAAATCCATTTTCTGTTGCCAGGTATTGTTATAATTCAGTCCACCAGCTTCTGTTGTTGTTATGCCTTCATTATTACCTGTGCCTTGTATGGGCAACCCTCCGCCACTCATATCCGGCTGCGCTCCGCTACGCCCGCCCGCTCCCGGTAAACCACCCGTAAAATTTAAAATATCGAGGAAAGAAAATCCCTGCTTATTTGTGTTGTTAACCATGCCGATCGCCGATACCTGCCGTTCTCCACTAAAACTATTTACATTAAAGTTGCCTTCGTGCCGGCCTTTATCTCCACCGCCAGCGGTAGCCTTGCCGAAGACGCCATTTTTTCTATCTGGCTTTATAGTTAGATTAATTGTCTTTTCACTATTGCCATCATCAAAACCAGTAAACCTTGACTGATCAGATTTACGATCAAACACCTGCACTTTATCAATGGCATCGGCAGGCAAATTCTTTGTAGCCATTTTAGGGTCGTTACCAAAAAATTCTTTTCCGTCTACCAATACTTTCTTTACTTCTTCACCATTCGATTTTATTTTTCCATCTTTATCAACCTGCATGCCGGGTAGTTTCTTAAGTAAGTCTTCCACAACCGCATTCGGCTTTGTTTTAAATGAACCTGCATTAAATTCAAGGGTATCATTTCTTATAAGAACCGGCGGTTTCTCCTGGGTAATAGTTACTTCATCCAATACGGTATTGTTATTGGAGATGATGAGTGTTCCAAAATCAATGTCTGGCAACATCTCTGTAATAAAAAATGACCTGTTGATATTATGAAAGCCTACATACGTAACAAGCAGCCGGTAGCTTCCTTTTTCTAAGTTGCGGATTGTAAAGAACCCATTGCTGTTGGTTCTTGAAAAGTTTATTAAAGATGAATCTTTGGCAAGCAATATGGTTATAGTGGCGCCGGCCATTGGTTGACCTGAACCCGTATCTTTTACAATACCTTTTATACTGCCTTCTTTTTGTGCCTGCAATGTTATTACAGAAATAGCAAAACTTATACCCAGCAGATATTTTTTCATAGCCATTTTTTGTGTGGCTACGAAGCTATCCTGCTGCAATAATAAAGCAGGTTAAACGGCGTTTGTTTAAGGTTAATGAAGGTTAATAAAAACGATAGCGGTAACCGGCAGCGGCAATATTATTTAGCAGTTAGTGCATCTGTTTCTTTCCCGTCCTTGTCTGATACACTTAGTACAATTTTCCATTCTCCATTGTTATTTTTCAGCAGCAAGCCGATATTTATCTTTTGCATAGCCCCTGTTGCCGGCAGCAGATCAAACAATATAGAAGTAGATCCTTTTTCTTCTGCTGGTGTGTTATACTGGCCATCTATGATGACTGGTTTTTGTCCTTCCGTTTTTATTATCGTATTTTTTATTTGTGTAAAAAGTTCTTCAAACCTGTTTTTGGCTGCATCAAATTTACCGCCGCTATAAAGTACAGATTGCCAGCTAACGGTCTGCCTGTGCGAAAAAGAAGTTTGGGTAATAGTTGTGGAAACAGCGCCTGGTACGGTTATGGTTGATTTATATTCTACGGAACCTGGTTTGGAAGAAAGCACTTCACCCTTTATATTTTTAAACTGGCTGGGATAATCCTGCACTACTTTTTCAAGTGTATTATTAGTTTGATTACTGAAAACACCTTGCGCAATAATTGTGCTACCATAAAAGAATATGAGTAACAGCAAGATGATGTTTTTCATATGGGAGGATTTTGGTTACAACAAGATATGTACTAATAGCTTGTTAAGAAATAGAAAAAATACGGAGTATATATACAAATACGCAATAAGATTTGTTGTTGTGCGTTAAATTCTTGATATTTAATAACCAAAATGCCAATATCTATGGAAAAGAACAATATGCAATACCACGTGCGCCAAACATTGATACACAAAAATGTGTATCGTCCTTCATCAAGTGTAGGCCGTTTCGCAAGATTTATCTTTAGTATTCTCCTGGTAGGTCAATCGCCTATTAATCACCGTGCAGATTACGACCGCAGATCAAAATAACATCATTACCATAAATTAAATAACTGGCACTTACCTCTGAAACCACAAAAAGTACGTGCTACGGCCCCACTTTTGTGGGGTCTTTGCTTACCGGGCAACTAAACAACACGAAGATAAAGACGGTCGCCCCAGACCGGGCTTGTCACTGAATAGTCAACCGGCCTGATGCCAGCTGCGGGTTTCCTTTAATTAAAAACCAGGTGCATTTTTAAAAAGTAACCATGTGTTTATGAATTTTATTTAACCAAATAAGGTTCGATCACCTTTTTCCAGATAGCATAGCCTTTTGCATTCATGTGCAGGTTGTCTCCAAGAAAAATATCTTTCATTGGTTCACCATCTTTGTCCAGCATAACAGAATACACGTCTGCAAATGCCGTCTTCTTATTTTTTAGCAGGAATGATTTGATGGCTGTATTTGCAGCGATCATTTTAGGTAAAAGGCGGCTGCGGCTGGGGCTTGGTTTTAATGAAACAAACAGCACAGGCACTTTACCCAGTTTCTTTCGTATCATTCCAAAAAGCGTTTTAAAACGATCGACCACCATTTGCGCAGTAACAGTATCGGATGAAGCCAAATCGTTCTCGCCACAATAAATTACAATTTGTTTGGGTTGATAAGGGAATATAACATCATCTGCGTAACGGATTACATCAGGTAGCGTAGAGCCACCGAATCCCCGATTGATGATTGGATAGCCTGGAAAATAACCCTGTACATCGGTCCATTTTGTAAATGAAGAACTTCCCACAAATAAGATGGCGTGTTTTGCAGGAAACAGGGCTTCATCCTTTTTTTTAAACGACTGGATATCGTTATAAAACGCTGCCTGCTGTGCATAAAGTGCGGAAGATGCCAGGGTGATAAAAGCCAGTGCCAGTAGCTGTTTGACTATATTTTTCATGTCAATCATTTTATATTAAGATTTATACGCTGCGTTTTTTTAATCTCTCCTGAAGATACTGCTTTCATACCACCAACCAGCAGCCTTTTAACTATAGATTCATATCAAAAACACATCGAACTTTAGTGTGACCACTGTACTTC
>JBDUAY010000290.1:0-7442 GCA_040004415.1 Bacteroidota bacterium
TAATTTCATAATAAGCAGAATTTGCCTCTTTATTCCGTTTGGCACGGAATCAGTTGTTTGGCCAGTGATTGTAAGCTGTTCTTTACAAGAATCTTCGTTACAAAGTGCCTTAAAATGCATAGCTTTGTTTAGTTTGGTTAATGAATAAATAAGCTCTCCAGGTTTATTAAAAGTTAGCTTAACATCCGCCAGAAGTGTCTCACCACTCCTGGCTTTTTAGTAAGCGAACGAAATGACTATACAGGTTTTTCAATTTATTGTTCTGAAAGATTTATGGTCTCAGGTGCAGGCACTACGGCTTCACTGTTATTTTTTTGTCTTCAATACTGAAATGCACTTTACTTTCTTCAAGGATTTTCAGGACCTCAGATGCGTTGCTGTTGCGATCAATCTTACCACCAAATAAGCGTTCCGGGATTTTTCCTTCATAGCTGATTTCCACATCATACCATCTTGCAATTTGCCGCATAACGCTTTGCAGATCGGCCCTGTTAAAAGAGAAATAACCATTTTTCCAGGCTACTACTTCTTCCATATCAACATCGTTTACCACTTTCACATCTGCATCCCTGGTTAATTGCGCCTGCTGGCCTGGTTGCAACGCGACCGTATTGCCGCCCTTGTGAAGGGTTATACTGCCCTGCAGCAGCGAAGTTTTAATGACTGATTCATCACTGTATGCGTTAATGTTGAAGTGCGTACCCAGCACTTTTACTTCCATACCGTTAACGCCTACTATAAATGGTTTTGCAGGATTGTGTGCTATTTCAAAATAAGCTTCGCCGGATATTTCTACTTTTCTTTCATCTCCGGTAAACGAAGCGGGATATTTAATGGAACTGGCGGCATTCAACCAAACTTCACTGCCATCTGGCAAAACAAGTTTGAATTGACCGCCCCTGGGGGTAGTCAATGTATTAAAAGCAATTTCAGCAGGTTTTGATTCCAATATTTTATACACCAGCTGTCCGTTGGCAGATTTGTTTATAAGTGCATTGCCCTGCAAAGCTATTTTGCCAGTTTGTGCATCATCAAGGCTAATAACAGATCCGTTGGATAATGTTAGCGTAGCCTTATTTCCGCCGGGCAATAAATCATTTTGATGTGATGCAGGTGTTTTCACCTTTGATAAAGAAAGATTAATCGCAGGGGTCTTTCTCACCATCAACCATATGGCTGTTGTGGAACCAAGAAGAATAAGCACTGCTGCCGCGATGCTTGCAAACCTTCGCCAGGGCAGTCTCTTAACTTTTATATATTCAATGGGTCTGCCAAGTTCATATTGATCCAGCGCTGCTTCAATGTGCAATGCCACCGAAGATTCAACCCCGGGCGTTACAAAAATATTTTTGGTTAAAATGAGATTGTATTGATCAAGCGCTGCCGCTACTTCATTTACAGGAGCGTTTTTCAGCCATTCGGTAAATTGCTGGTGCTCCGCTTCGGTATTGTTTCCGGCGGCAAATTTGTGAAGGAACGTTGTAATGTCTGATGGCTGCATTCGTATATCTTATCTGAAAGACGATCCAGCTCTTTGAAAGAACCCCTTTCCGCAAAAGAAATATTTTACAGTATTATATGGTATGAAGGAAGACAGCCAGAATTACCGGAATAGAAATTTCACTGTGGTCACCCAGATATTGCCGCACAAAACGTGAAGCGCTGTGCAGCTGTTTTTTCACAACCGATTTGGAAATGTTCAAATGCAAAGCAATTTCATCCTGGGAAAGGCCATTTTCAATATTCAGCCTGAAAATAAGTTTGCGTTTGGGCGGCAATCTGTCTATGGCCTGTTGAACGATTTGATAATATTCCCTGTATGCACATTGATCGCTGGTAGTTGAGGCATCCATGTCTTTTGTGCGCTTAATTTCAGCAAGTACTTTGTGCCTGATTTGCAGATGCCGTACATTATCCAATAATTTATTTTTCGCCATCCGGAACAGATAGCTTTGTAACGATTCTATCGCCTCTAACTTCTCCCTGTTTTCCCAGATTTTAATGAATATCTCCTGCAATATTTCTTCTGTTTCTTCTTTGGATTTAGTGACCAGAAAAATATAACGGTATAAATGTGGAAGATGCGCGGAGTAAAGTTTTGTAAACGCCACCCTGTTGCCAGCAGCAACCATGGCAATCATAGCTCTTTCATCATAACGGACAGTTGTTAGCATGGCAAACAGGTATAAATAAAATCATAGCAGAGGCTTCGTCAGTGCCTCATCATTTAGATACCACAAGTAAGGTAGTAAGAATTTTTTATTTCTCCGTGATGTACTGTACTGGCCCGCTGTAATTATTTTCCAGAAAGCATTGATTTAATTTTTTTGTTCCTGGATAATCTGCTTAACTGGCCGCGGGTTCTGCAATGGCATAATTGGTTGCATTTTAAATTTTCACTTTCTTATCTCCCTCATCTTTAGACCGCTCTTAAGCTGCAGTACAAAGGGGAAAAACGACAGGGAATTTAAAAATAACTCACATTGTTTTTGAACTGGATATTAATTTTATCATTCAGTACACGTAAGAATATGCTGTATAACGATAAGCTGTCCAGTTATTGTAACCGTTTAATTTCTCAAGCCGTATGTTTAACTTGCTTTTTTCTTTTGTGTACCTGATGGGGATTTCAAAATCGGCGTCTATCCACAAAGCATCGAAGTTGTTTTTTAAAATAACCCAGGGCCGCTCTGTTACGAGACGCCCGTTTACAAATACACGAACACCCTGCTGGTTTACGTGATCGGTTCTTATTCTTAACCGTACACCTTTATTAGCCGGATTGGTCTTCACCGTAAAAGCACTGTATTTTTCAACACTGCGTCCATCGTCAGTAACTGTATCTGTTGAAATCCTTTTGCCTGGGTAACTACCTGTTTTTTCACCCGCCCATACTTCGCCTTCGATTTGATAACCATGTTTTTTTTCTGAGACCTGGTTCATCACGTCAAGAGAATCTGTTGCAACCAGTGATGGCTTGTCTTTTCCATAGTACCAGACCACGCTGGCAATATAATAGTTCTGCCACGCTTCGAACTCCATATCAATAGCCTCTTCATAAACAAGCATATCCGGGTAATGCATGCGGTAGTAACAATCATTTCCTATTGCGCCATGCGTAGGGTATGAATTATAACTGTTTTTCCACCACGCGCAATTCGAGTAATCTTCTTCGCCTGTACCATATATATCGGGAAATTTCCGGTTGTCAATATAAAATATTTCATCGCCTTCGCAGGCATGGCCTCCTTTGGGCATACGTTTGGCCATACCAATTACATGCCCGCGGCCTGTTGTCTGCAGGCAGGTATATTTTCCCCCGGGCTTTTCCGCCTCATTTGCAGTAGCATGAAAATAACCTGTCAACAATTCAGGATAGGCATGGGTGTTATACAATATTTCAATATCCATGTTGCGGGTAAGCGTATCAGTCAGGTTCCATAATTCTATCCTTGCATTTTTCCAGAAAGGCATCGGGAAATAACAATACCCATTGCTGTTAATTGTACCAACACCCAGTGCACGTACATCTCCACCATTGTCTACAGAACCAAAAAACCATTTCACCGGGGCTTCCACAGATGGTTTGGTTTCATTGTCCCAGAAAATTTTAAGAATAAATTTTTTTTCTGCCAGGTAACTATTAATTTTTATACCAGCTATGTAACCGCTACCGGTATAATTAAAAACGGTTGCCACTTGTCCGGGTATCATTTTAATCCGTGTTTTTTTACGGATATCTCCGGCTACAGGGATTGATTCCGCATCCGGATGATTCCACATGTTTTCCAATTTGGAATAATTTTCTTTGCCCGTCCATGATCTTACTGTCGTTGTATCTGTATAGGTGTGGTAAGTAATATTATAAAAGGGTCTGAATTGCCCTTCGCGTACTATTTTTAGTGAATCGTGAAAAGCAATGGGCATATAACTCCACCAGGCAAGAAATTTATCGCCGCCAGACCCTACCTGTGGCCGGTCGCGCAAAGGTGGATGATCATGAAAATCGTTAAACGTTTCATCAATAGCCGGTGCCTTCTTTCCGTCAATATAAATTTTCAGGCGGTTAGAATCGCCACTGTTGCCAGTAGACCATATCCGGAAAATGGCGCCCGGCCCTTTAATATCCGCCAGTACAGCGCCGCTATCTTTTGTTGAATACAGCCAGTGCGTATAATCGTTAAACTGATCCTCCGCCGGGTCTGTACTGGAATACTGATAAGTTTGTATTCCTGTTTTAAAATAGGGGAGGTTGTGAAAGTCTTCTGCAAACCCGATTCCCCTTCGTACAACCTGCCCCAACAGCATAGTTGAAACAAACAGTAACGGTGCAGAAAAAAATATTTTATAGATTGCTTTCATGTTTATTGCATTGATGAATGACCTTTATTTATACGAAACTTTTATTTTACTGTGCTGGTGCAAGAAAGCAACCCCGGGCCGCACATTGTATTTTTTTATTGCACCAGTGATGGTAATTAGAAGCGTATTTTGATTGTTGTTATATTGCCAGCTAACAGTGCCTGCCTTTGTGCGGTAGCCGGTAACACTGATCTTTTCTTTAAGCCAACTGTCTGGCACACCGCCACCGATAACAAATTCAAATTCAGTTTTTGATTCGTCTATATAAGTCAGCATTTCCAGTTGCAACAAGGTCATTTCAGAAGCTGTCCAGTAATGCGGTGTTACATATTTCGGTTGCAGCCAGCCACGGTAATTCTCCCACAGCCTGAAACTGTTCTCTTCACCATCTCCTTCCCAATAAGAAAATAACCCGGGAGAACATTGGTTGTTCCAGAAGTAATGCAGTGTTTGCCAGGTAAGATCGGGCCTGTCGAGAAACAACCACTGGTGTGCTTCTGCCGCAGTGAAGTAGGTCCATAAAGGTCTTGCGTTTGGTATGCCGTTTTCATTCCACGCAAGATTTCTTTCTGCGGCTATTTTGTCTGTAAAAGGCTGATAGGTTTTATTGGTTATCCAGGAGGGATAAATGCTAATCATAAAATTGCGCTCGTTATCATATTGCTTTTTACCAAAATTTTCCATCCATGCTTTTTGCAGGCGTTGTGCTTTACTGATACAGTCAGCAGCGATGTCCGGATGCTGAAGCTGTAATGCAAGTCGTGATGCCTGTATCAATCCACGGTAAGAAATGGCGTTGATGTACAAAACAGGAAAATGTCCATCCATCGTTCCTACAATTAACCCGTTTTCTGTTTTACGGCAAATCAGCTGCCTTCTTTTGATATCGGTTTCCATTCCTGGTTTTAAGGGGCCAAGGAAATTTTTGTAAACATCCTGTTTGGCATTCATCATCTCATCAATAATAGCCAGCTTGCGCTGTACATGCGGCCATATCCATGAGAAATAACTGGAATCATTCAAAAGAAATGCTACTTCTGTTATTGCATTGATAGCAGACCCCGGTGCATCACCTTCAGACCCAAAGCCACCAAAGAAATCATTTTCTGCAAAATAGACCGATAACTGCCTTGCTGTTTGCAGCTGCCCGCTTTTAGCCATGGCTACCAATGAATAGGCCCCGTCACGTTCCCACGTTAGCGGATAATTGATGGGTTCACCCGGACCGGTTTGCGCACCAATATACCCCATCATAAGATTACTAACCTGTGCTTTTAATGATTGTTCAAACAATGTATCAGGCACAGAAAACCCAAATTGCGGAATGGTTGTGCTGTACGATAAGGCGCTTTCGAATTGCGGGCGGGTATCCGTCACTGTTAGCCTTATAACAGACTGATCAAGGTATAATTTCGCAAAGCCCCAGCCGGTTGGGCTGATGACAGCCTCATGTGCATCTTTTTTAAGCAAGAGCGTGTCTTTTGTTTCATCGCCGGTTGATACAGCAACTGGTAATGACCCTGGCTGAATGATCCAGGTATGGTTTAGCATCAGCTTTTGCTGATCCCAAATAACTGACTTAACCGGACCACCCGCCGGCCCCACACTTCTGAACACCAGGATTAATTGTTGCACATCCGCTTTAATATTAGTAACACTAAATGTCCATTTACCTGCTGCATTATATGTCCAGGTACAATTATAATAAGGCGTTTTTGTATAAACAGACGGAATTTTATTATTGCCGGCGAAAATATATTGCTGGCTGATTTCCTTTATGAGCATATCATCACTCGTAGTTTTCAATGTTCCATCGTTGTTCATAACCCAGATAGCCATGCCAAAGCTACCGGGCGAGGGGGTGAAGCTGCCGCCAGGTTCCAGGTATCCTTTTTGCATCAGCGGACTTCCGGGTTCGCCAAGTAGTATATGCCCATCGCCCCTTGGCCAGGGATCATACGGACGCCTTGCTTTTTCAAGTAAGGTGATTTGCCGCTGGGTTATCAGCTCCTGGCTAAAAGCATTATAATATAGCTGGAGCAAAAAGCAGATCAGGAAACAAAATTTGAGTGCCAGGCGTTGCATAAATGGTTTTTAAATGGCTTTAGAAAGAAGAAGAAATGGCTTGTCAAATTTACACAGCCGGGCAGCCGGAAGCCTTCAACGATTGGCTGAATAAGTACAACAAAAGGCTGAATATTACCAATGAAAGACAGTTAGGTCAATTTCCGGGCATCAGAGGGCGACTGGCCGGTAATGGTCTTGAAATTTTTATTGAAATTTTGAACGGAATTGTAGCCAACCCGGAATGCAATCTCGGAAATGGAAAGCCTGGTTTCTTTCAATAGCTGCGTGGCGCGTTCTATACGGAACCTGTTAATGTAACTTACCAGGTTTTCCCCTACTTCTTTTTTGAAAAGGGCGCTGAGATACTTTTCACTTAAAAAGACCTGCGTTGCCAGGTTCGTTCGCGAAAGTCCGGTGTCATGATATTGGGCGGCGATCAATTCAATAGCCTTCTGTATACTCCCGCTATAAGGGAGCAGTGGTACTGGAGAAAGCGATGGCGGCTGAGGCAGGGGAGCGACAGTGGCTCTTCGTTTATGGTGCAGCATCCAGACCAGCAGAAAAAAAACAGGTAGCGCAAGCCAGTACAGGTACGCAGCATAAGATGCTTGCTTTGTTTCCAGCAAAAGGCTAACCCATTCGCTGGTATTGTCGTTGGATTCAGGATTTGTACCGCTTAAGCTTGAACGAAAAGGCTCGTCAGTTGCAGCATCTTTATCATACAACTGTACATCAAAACCTATCAACTGGCTGGACACAGGTGTGAATTTCATTTCAGACCACGGAATAGCCATCGTAATAACATATCCGCTGTCAATATCTTCGTTTTGATTAACGGTACCCTTAAGCTGAACGTTTATCCTCGTTTTATTTCCCCAGTGGTTATAAATGGAGTCCTGGATATCCCATTGGTTACCCGCTTTTTTACCGCTTATATTCACCAAAAATTCATAGTCCCCGGTATCCTTCCATTCCTTGCGATCATGCCGGAGGTCAAAACCAAGTTCAATGCA
>JBDUAY010000291.1:0-7418 GCA_040004415.1 Bacteroidota bacterium
AGTGATAATATTAAATTCATCAACTCCGTTGGTATAAAATGAGGCAGAAGAGAAGGATAATATTCTTTTTCGCTGCGGCTTGTATCCTCCGCAAGAGGGCCGGTGAGCATGACCGTGGGAAGGAGTCGCATAGGTAAAATGGATCAGCCACCAATTAGTTATCCTCTCCGGTATAATTCCCCTTCACGACCCGCAGGGTTGCAAAAAAATAAGCCCGATGTAGAAACAACGGGCTTATCGGTATTATGTACCTAATTAATGCGATGCGAATATATTATTTCTCTTCTATATTAATAGAAAAATTTAAATCTTTTTTTTCATTGAAATACTGACTATATTTTTTCAGTACTTCTGCGGATTGGTTTTTGCCATTAATAGTTAATTCGCCATTTTTAAATTGCACCGAAAGGTTACCACCATCATCCATCTTATCAGCTTTCAATGCAGCAACCAATTGCTGTAATTCATCTTTGGAGTCGTTCCCGTTTGTGGAAAGTGTTACATCAGGCTGCATTTTATTATCCGCAGTAATACGCATATCAATTTTCCTTTCTTTCACAACGGCAGCAACCGTGTCAGTATGAAACCTGATTGCCAGCGTTGGCGCAATTACCAATGAAACAATCGACATCAGCTTAATCAAAATATTCATGGAAGGGCCTGATGTATCTTTAAAAGGATCGCCCACGGTATCACCTGTTACAGATGCTTTATGCGGATCTGAACCTTTATAATAAATTTGACCGTTTATTTCTACGCCTTTCTCAAAAGATTTTTTTGCATTGTCCCACGCACCACCGGCATTGTTTTGAAACATCCCCATCAATACACCGCTAACGGTTGCGCCGGCTAAAAATCCTCCCAATACTTCCGGACCAAAAGCAAAGCCAATAATTAACGGGGAAAGAATTGTAATGGCACCTGGTAACATCATTTTTTTAATAGATGCGTCCGTCGAAATAGCCACACATTTATCATATTCAGGTTTGCCTGTTCCTTCCATAATTCCCGGAATGGTACGAAACTGACGCCGAACTTCTTCCACCATCGCCATGGCTGCTTCACCCACTGCGCGAATAGCCAACGATGAAAAGATAAATGGTATCATCCCGCCTATAAATAAACCTGCTAAAACGGGTGCCTTATAAATATCAATTCCCGTAATTCCGGAGATGCCAACAAATGCAGCAAACAAAGCAAGCGCAGTTAGCGCAGCAGAAGCAATAGCAAAACCTTTACCCGTTGCCGCCGTTGTATTACCTACGGCATCCAGGATATCTGTTTTTTCACGAACATCTTTTGGTAATTCACTCATTTCCGCAATACCACCCGCGTTATCTGCAATCGGGCCAAATGCATCAATGGCCAGTTGCATGGCGGTTGTCGCCATCATACCGGCAGCCGCAATTGCTACACCATACAGGCCGGCACACCAGAACGACATATAAATACCGGAGGCCAGCACAAGTATCGGCAGGAACGTACTTTCCATACCCATGGCCAATCCACCAATAATGTTTGTTGCATGTCCTGTTGATGACTGACGAATAATACTTTTCACCGGACGTTTGCCCATGGCAGTATAATATTCTGTAATCATACTCATTAAAGTACCAACGGCTAATCCAACAATGATAGCACCATAAACACCTTGCCTGGTAAAATCATGACCGCGCAAAGTCAGGGTATCGGGTAGTAAGTAATTTACCAGGAAATAACAACCGATGGCTGTTAAAACAATCGAACCCCAGTTACCCATATTTAATGCGCGCTGAACCGCAGAAGTACTGTTACCTGCAGCTTCGGAAATGCGCACAAAAAAAGTTCCTATAATTGAAAAAAGAATACCCAGCGCAGCAATCAGCATCGGCAAAAGGATAGGGGACAGACCACCAAATGCATCATCGTGCGCAATTGTTTCTCTTCCCAATACCATTGTTGCCAAAACAGTTGCTACATAAGAACCAAATAAATCGGCACCCATACCGGCAACGTCGCCAACATTGTCGCCCACGTTATCTGCAATAGTTGCCGGGTTACGCGGATCATCTTCAGGGATACCAGCTTCAACTTTTCCCACCAGGTCAGCGCCCACATCAGCAGCTTTTGTGTAAATGCCACCGCCAACGCGTGCAAACAGTGCAATGGATTCTGCACCCAGTGAAAACCCAGTTAATATCTCTATGGTTTTTTCCATTTCTGCACTGTCAATAGCCGAATTGGGCGCAAAAATCATTTTCAAAATAATAAACAAACTGCCCAGTCCTAACACTGCTAAACCTGCTACGCCGAGGCCCATAACACTACCACCCGTAAATGAAACAGCTAGGGCTTTTGATAAACTTGTCCTGGCGGCTTGTGCAGTGCGCACATTGGCTTTGGTAGCGATTCGCATACCAATAAAACCTGCCAGTGCGCTGAATACAGCACCAATTACAAAAGCGATGGCAATTGCCGGGCTTGATTTAGGATTTGAATAACCCATAAAACCCAGTAAGAGACCAGCGATAATTACAAAATAGGTAAGGATTTTATATTCTGCTTTCAGAAATGCCATCGCGCCTTCCGAGATGTATTTGGCAATTTCAGTCATGCGTTCATTACCGGCATCCTGTTTAGATACCCATGCGCTGCGTACGGCTGTAAACAACAGGCCGATAATGCCCATTGCCGGAACTACATAAAACAAGTTGTTCATAAGCTTTTTGTTCTCGTTTGTTTAATTTTCAGGGAAGCAAAAATAGGGTAAAGCCCATGAAAATAATAGTTTATGCCCAACTTTTTGCAAGCCGTAAAAAGCTGGCAGAAGGAATTTGAAACCAGCCATTTGGTACTGGTTGCAGCTGCCTGAAAACACCCTCAGCAACGTAATTTCCTGTTCAAAGTTGACTGTAGTGCAACTTTAAGCGGAGACCCGGAACAATATGCTAATCAAAAATTGAAAAAGAAAAAAGGCTTTACGCAAAAACGCCTGGTGTCGAATTATAATTTCGGTATGCCTGCAACGACAGGGTGATACTGTCATTGGAGGTGGCGTTTTGCGGATTGCGTCGAATTACTAATTCTCAACTACTGGTGCTGGGTAGAATCTACTGGCTTTTTCTTTTTACCAAAGGGATTCAGGTTGTTCAACAAACCTTTGGCTGATTCTGCTGCTTTATTTTTTCCATCTGTTTGTGTGGTATCTCCCTTGCTGAATAATTGCTTCTTTAATTCATCACCCGCCGCTTGCACGGCCTGTTTTTTTAATGATGCAATGGTATCTTTTACTGCGGCTGTAACAACTTTTTTAGTGGAGTCTATTTTTGCCTTTGCAAAATCAGTTGCCTGCTGTTTCAGATCATCTGCCAGTGAGCCTGCAGCCTGTTTCAAATCAGTTTTTAAAACAGGGTTGGTGATGCTTCCACCCATATTTACTTTCAGGTTTATCACATCGCCCAATTTAAGGGGCACGCCTTTGCTATTTACCTGGCTTACCAAATTATTTACAAATGCATTACCCTGTGTTCCCATCAATGCGCGCGGCACTTTCATGCTGATAAGATAATCGATTGACTGATCGAAACCATGCATTCCGCCTATCTCCATATCAATTCCGCTCACTTTTACGGTGAAAGGCTTTACGAGTACTTTGCCATTGGCAAATTCAATATAATTTTTTACATCTTTCAGTGAGAATGATTCCAGTTCTTTAATATTTAAAAGTGTTGCCAGCTTTTCAACCGGTGCAAACTTTTTAAGAAAACCTTCAATCAATAACAAATTGCCGCTGCCGGTAAGTGAGGCCAGGTCCGGCATCATGTTATCGCCCAGTTTACCGGTAAAAGTTAATTGAGAATTGAGTTTGCCCGAAAGAAATTTTCCAACGGGCATAATTTTTTGTACGGTATTAAAAGCATTGAATGTTTTTTCTACATCAAAGTTTTTTACATCGTACGTCAAACTGATATCGGGTTTCTTTTTATTTATTTTGGTTGAATACGATCCGCTCACATTCATGGTGCCATCCAGCAGATTGCTTTTAATATTATCCAGCTTTACCGTTTCATCTTTTATTAAAAGTGAGCCGGAAAGGTTTTGCATATCAATTTTGTCATAATGAACCTTATCAACTTTTGCATTTACGGTAAAATCAAGATTGGCAGGCACGGCAAACGGTGCGGATGCTGCCGTAGCTTTTGCCGTTGTATCAGCAGAAGTTCCCATCCAGTCGTTCAAATTTATTTGATCTGCCTTCAGATTAAGCAACCCGGAGAGCGGTTGATTTTTTAAAAAATATGGCAGCAGGTTATCGATCGAGCCGTTGGCAGTGAAATTTGTTTTCATGTACTGGCCCGCTACATTGCTCAGGGTTAAATTTTGAGGAGTGAAACTTGCCGCTAGTGTATTAAGCTTTACGCCATCCGGGTAAGCTTTTGATGCATAGGAGAAATTATCAAGGCTAATGGTTCCAGCCGCATTAAATTTCCCGTATTGTTTTTTTTCAAGCGCCGATACACTACCGTTTGCACTGATATCTGCATTTAATAAACCAGATAATGTAGTACCCGCTTCCAGTTTTACCAACTGGGCTACTTTAGAAAGATCAAGCTTTCCTTTTGCGGCGCCGTCAACAAACATATCAGTGACGGGATTTTTGATCAATAAACGAAAGTCAAACGGATCATTGTCCATTTCAATATGGGCCTTCGGGATGTTTATAATCGTGTGATCGGTTACGCCATCCGTATTATCAATCTTAACAGTAAAGTTTATATTTTTTACGGGCTTTGGTAGATCAGGATATTGAAAAAATCCGTCCTTTACTTCCAGGTTCAAATTATAGGCAGGAATTTTTCCGCTACCATACACACCTTTTACAAAACCGTTGAAAAGCGCTTTGCCACTTGTTTTCACCGTAGAAAAATCTTTTTGATAGATAGCCGGGATTAAAGAAAGGATATTTTTAAAATCAGTAGAAGGCGCATCGTATTTGATATCCATATTGTACACGCTGTCGCTCACCAGTTGAAAAAAGCCTTCCGATGTAAGCTTTAAATCATTCAATGCAATTTTATCTGTTTTAAAACTGTATTTATTGGTCTTATTGTCAACCTGTATATCCGCATCAACCGTTGTTTTTGTTTTTGAAAAATACGGAATACCGCCGTAGCTAAAACTGAGTGCATCTGCGGTGGTTTTTGTAGACAGCGTGAAAAGATCGGATGTAAAATCGCCGCTGCCGGAATGGTTAAGCCCGCTAATTACGCTACTCATATTACCGGTGCTGTCATCATATTTAATGTAGCCGTTTGTAATAGCATACGATTGCAGATTCAGTTGAAAAGGTTTATTTTCTTTGGAAGTTTGTATAGTTGCAGTGTCTGGTTTTGCGATGCTCCAGTTAGCATGTCCTTCTTTTGTAACGATGGCGTGTATGCGCGGATTATTTACATTGATGGAATACACTTTGTACGCACCGCCTTTTATTACGCTCATAATATTCACAGCAACATCAATAGCCTGCGCGGCAAATAATGTATCTGCTGCAAATTCATTGATACCGGTCACCTGCAGATTGTCAAGTCCCAGCGCAACGCGGGGAAAGTGTTTAAAGAAAGAAATATCAACAGACGCAAAATCAACTTTTGCATTGAGGTTGTCATTGATTTCTTTTTTTACCAGCGCGGTGATTTTGTCTCTAAAAATAAATGGCGCAGCAAAAGCCGCACCAATCAATACCAATAAAACAATAAGGGTAATTTTAAGTATTCTCTTAAGCATAGGTTTCTCTTTAGGTATGTAGTAGTAATATTCAGAAAATAAGTCAGTAACTTATTAGCCGCCAGGCTGATTCTAAACGGGTGCATTTAAAATTGTCGCTGCATTTTTTTACCTCACCCCTTTTAGTCCCCTCTCGAGCTATACTGTAGAGGGGAAAAGCGGAACAACAATTTTAAATGCACCCTTCAAAACAGCCTTGTTTAGTTATTTTTATATAGTTTTAAGCAATAAATTATCCGTTAAAAAACACGGATTGCAAATATGACGCCAGAAAGACAAGAGCGGTTGCGCTCCGTATTAAATAAACGGCAAAATGATATTACTGTTGTGCTGGAGAATGTGTTTGACCCGCATAATATTTCTGCGGTCATGCGCACCTGCGACGCGGTCGGGATACAGGATATTTACGTTCTCAATTCTAAAATAGCCAGGCACAAGAAATTCGGACAAAAAAGCTCGTCCAGCGCAGAAAAATGGCTTAGTATTCATCAATTTACTGATACAAATGAATGTTTTGCAGAACTGCGCCACCATTACAGCCTTATTTTAACTACGCACCTCAGCAGCGACGCCATTGCTTTGCACGATATTGATTTCACTCAATCCATCGCCCTTATATTTGGTAATGAGCATGCGGGCGTTAGCGGGGAAATACGGGCATTGGCAGATGGTAATTTTATTATTCCGCAGGTTGGTATTATAAAATCGCTTAATATTTCAGTAGCCTGCGCGGTGACGGTGTACGAGGCGATGCGACAGAAAACACTTGCCGGTCATTATGCCAATAATGGGTTACCCAATGAACGTTATAATACGCTGCTGAACGAATGGGGATTTGTAAACGAAGAATAAATGTTTTGGAATGAAATGCAGTGCTGTTTTGTTGATGTTGTTATTGATTCAGTTGGTTGCAATCAGCCAGCAGGTACGTAAAATGAATGTGAATGATCTGAGTGCTTATATTGCTAAAAGCGATAAGCCGCTGGTCGTTAGTTTCTGGGCTACCTGGTGTGCCTCCTGCAATGAAGAAATCCCTTATTTTATTTCTACGATAAAAGAAAAGTACAAGGGCGATGTTGACTTGTTGCTGGTAAGCCTTGATATTAAGTCGTATTATCCGGCACGTATAGCATCTTTTGTTACTAAGAAAAATTACGATGCAGCGATCGTTTGGTTGAACGAACCGAATGCAGATGTTTTTTGCCCGAAGATTGATACAACATGGAGCGGTGCCATTCCTTCTACATTAATGGTCAATAATAAAAAGCATTACCGGAAATTTTATGAACAGGGATTATCTCCGCTGCAATTTGATAAAAATTTGAAAGAGTTGGTAGAGGGAAAGGGAGGGAAGCTGTTAGCTGCGAGCCGTTAGCTGTTAGCTGTTAGTATATAAGGATAACTTAACTTAACTTAACTATCCTTCAGTTTGTTAGCACAAAAAATAAAGAGCTAAAACCCAATGTCATTTAATTAGTCGTCCCTCAAAAAGTCTGCAACCTTTGCCTGCATTGTTTATTGTTTCTTATTGCAGTTTTGAAAATACCGGTTTATTAAACAAAGGGTACGATATCTTGCAAAATCATCTTTTTAAATTTGCCTTTTGGTACTTTTTTTATGGAAAAAAAGTACCGCAAAAAAGCCAGTCGAAATTC